>CAZGYZ010000317.1:0-3010 GCA_964530675.1 uncultured Nitrospira sp.
ATGCCACATGCCGATGTGAAGCTCGATACGCTCGGGTACTTTTGTCCGATGCCGATTATTATGACCATGAAGAAGGTCAAGGAACTGACGTTGGGCCAGATTCTTGAAGTTGTCTCGGACGACGAAGGTATCAAAAAGGACATGCCAGCCTGGTGCGACACGACCGGCCATCAGATGGTCGGTCTCGAGGAAGAGCAGACGAAATCGGGAACGATCTATAAAGCGTTTGTGAGAAAGACAAAGTAACCGCACAGACTGAACTTTGCAGGCTGGAATCTTACATAAACGGTCTCAATGCCAACATAGCCTCAGGATGCTCAAAAAGGCCGTCCAGCAAGGCCGCAGCGAGCGAAGAGGCGAGGCGTACGCTTCGGTACGTTGAGTCTCTGAGCGATGCGAGAACGCCGCTGGCGGTCTTTTTCAGCATCCTGTTTAGTGGAGAGAGAAGCCGGAGGGCTGACCATCAGACCTCCGGCTTCTCTGTTTTAATTCTCAATGGGGCAGCACGTGGATCGAATCGTCGAGTGTGTGCCGAATTTCAGTGAGGGACGAAACCAGACGACGGTGCGCGCGCTGGTGAGCGCTGTGGAGTCGGTGTCGGGGGTCTGGCTGTTGGACCACACGATGGATCGGGATCACCACCGTGCCGTCTTGAGCTTTGCCGGTGAACCGGATGCCGTCGCTGAAGCGGTCTTTCGTGCCATTCGCGTGGCGACCGACCTTATCGATCTTCGGAAGCACAAGGGCGTCCATCCGCGGGTGGGGGCCACGGATGTCGTGCCCTTCGTGCCGGTGCGCGGCGCGACGATGCAGGACTGTATTCATCTGGCGAAGCGGTTGGGACAACGGGTAGCAACAGAGCTGAAGATTCCGGTATTTCTCTACGAACAGGCGGCTCTGCATCGCGACCATGCCCTGCTCGAATCGGTTCGCCGAGGAGGACTGCGGGGCCTTGCCTTCCGCATGGCCTCCGATCCGGACTGGGCACCGGATTTTGGTCCCCCCAATCTCCATAAGACTGCCGGCGCCATGGTGATCGGCGCGCGACCTCCCTTGATTGCCTTTAATGTGAATCTCCGCTCGACGGATCTGGCATTGGCCCGATCCATTGCGAAAGACATTCGCCAATCGAACGGAGGGCTGCCCCATCTCAAAGCGATCGGCGTGGAGTTGGTCAGTCGAAAGCTGGTTCAGGTCGCTATGAATCTGACCGATTACATCATCACACCGATCCATGTCGCATTTGAAGCAGTCCAAACACGCGCAGCTGAGCGAGGCGTCGCGGTAGCGGGGAGCGAAGTGATCGGGCTTGTGCCTCAAGCGGCGCTGGTTCAGACCGCTACGCATAGCCTGGCGCTCGAACAGTTCAATGCAACGCAGGTACTGGAGACAAGATTGGAGACTCGGCTGTTCGGTGAGTCGGCGCGGCATGTTTCATCTCGCGAACAGGAGTCAGTTGATTCGCAGACACAATCGCTCTCGGATTTTTTGACCGCGGTGGCAGCGGCGACCCCGATTCCAGCCGGCGGCACGGTTGCGGCCTTGGTGGGAGCCCTCGCGGCCTCGCTGGGGATTATGGCTGCGCGCCTCAGCCGGCAACGAGGAGTGGAGCATCGGTTGAGCGAGATTGGCCGACGGCTCCGCGAGCTGATGCAAATAGATGGTGATGCCTATCAGCGATTTATCCAGGCGACGAAGCTGGCGAAGACAGACCGGACTCGTTCCGCCGTCTTGTCGTCCGCGCTCCATCTGGCGACAGAAACGCCCCTTGAAATTGCCGAGCAGGCGACGGAGGCCGGAGCCCTGCTTCATGCTTGCTCGGCAGGGGTGAAGCCACGGGTTCGATCCGATCTCACGGTTGGACTGGTTCTGGCGATCGCCGCAGCCGATGCGGGGCGCCATACGGTCGAAGAGAATATAAAAATTCAGCATAATCAATCGCTTAAGTCGTCTCTCCTCGATCGGATTGAGCAAATGACAATCCGTCTTGAGGAACTCAGGGGGCTATGTTACATTACGCCACTTAGTCGGGGGCCGGTTGCCACGAGAAAAAAACCTGTACAGGCATTGCCTGGGAAAGTACGTAGACGAGCAGAATGGAAATCAAAGTCTTCAATAATAACGTCGAAAAAGCCCTCAAAGTTGCCAAAAAGAAACTTGCGGGTGAAGGACTCTTCCGCGAACTGAAGCGCCGGCGGTTTTACGAGAAGCCGAGCGTCAGAAAAAAATCCAAGGAGCGCGAGGCACAGCGGCGGCGTCAAAAGTGGTTGTCGAAGCGTAAGCCAGAGTAAGCGTCTTTCCACGGGTTTGCCCGTTCGGTCGATCGCATTCCTCCCACGACCTTCATAATTCTTCCTTGTCCATGCGCCAGGACCAGATCACTGCCGCGCTTCGCATTGTGAAGCGTGAGATTCTGCAGTGGGAGGAGCCGGTTCTCGGCGTGGTGGCGCGCGAGTCGAACCGAGATCCTTTCCGCATCCTCATATCGTGTCTCCTCAGCCTCCGAACCAAAGACAAGACAACCAATGAAGCCAGTGTCAGGCTATATGCCCTGGCACATCAACCTGCCACGATGTTGGCACTGCCGCTCCGGAAAATCGAACGCGCGATCTATCCGGTCGGCTTCTACCGGACGAAAGCCAAATCCATTCATGCCATTTGCCGTCGCCTGCTGGACGTCTATGGAGGCACAGTCCCTGAATCCATCGATGAGCTGGTCACTCTGTCTGGGGTCGGCAGGAAAACAGCAAACTTGGTGGTGACGGTCGCCTATGGCAAGCCAGGCATCTGTGTGGATATTCATGTGCATCGGATCAGCAATCGCTGGGGCTACGTGAAGACGAAGACACCGGAGGAAACCGAGCAGGCGCTACGCCGGAAATTGCCGGCACAACATTGGATCACCTTTAACGATTTGCTTGTCCCCTACGGGCAGCATCTCTGCCAACCGGTCTCGCCCTTTTGCAGTAAGTGCAAACTCACCGAGTATTGCGATCGGGTCGGAGTGACG
>CAZGYZ010000318.1:0-3010 GCA_964530675.1 uncultured Nitrospira sp.
ACGGCGAAGGGTTTCCCAACGTGGTGAGCGAGGCGATGTGCTGCGGCGTTCCCTGCGTCGTGACCGACGTCGGCGATGCCGCTCTTATTGTCGGGCAGACCGGCATCGTGGTGCCGCCGAGAAATCCTCAGGCCTTGGCAGCAGCCTGGCGCGCCATGTTGGAGATGGGCCGCGAAGGTCGAAGGCCTCTGGGCATCGCGGCCCGGCAACGGATCAGTGAACGCTTCGACATCGCGGAGATTACCGGTCGATACGAACATCTGTTCGAGGAACTTGCGCACAGCGCGCGGGCCTAACCCCTCTCATGCCTCCGGCAAGCAGCGAATAACCGAGAGCGAGCCGATCCGAACTTCTGGACTGTTCATTGCTGGGTACGTTCATGAGGAACGACTCAGGTGTTCAGGCTGAAGGCTGAAGTTGGTTCACGATTTTCTGAAGTAAAAACCTATGTGTGGAATCAGCGGGTTTCTTGATACATCACGGCGCAGGGGAGCGAACGAACTTCGAGACATCGTGCTCGGAATGGCGAACTGTCTCCGCCATCGGGGACCTGACGACTTCGGCGCCTGGGTCGATGCGGCAGCCGGCATCGCGCTCGGGCATCGCCGCTTGTCGATCTTGGATCTCTCTCCGCTCGGCCATCAGCCGATGCACTCGGCCTCCGGCCGCTATACGCTCAGTTTCAACGGCGAGATATACAATTTCAGGGCCCTGCGTGCCGAATTGGAAGGCCTGGGACATTCGTTCCGTGGCCATTCGGATACCGAGGTGATGCTCGCCTGCTTTGTACAGTGGGGCGTTCGACAGGCCGTGCAGCGTTTCACCGGCATGTTTGCGTTTGCCTTGTGGGACCGTGAGGAGCGTCTGCTCTATCTGGCTCGCGACCGTTTCGGCGAGAAGCCTTTGTACTATGGATGGATGGGAAGGACATTCCTGTTCGGCTCGGAACTCAAGGCTCTGCGAGCGCATCCCGACTTCAAGGCGGACATCGATCGAGACGCTCTGGCCCTCTACTTTGAACATGGCTATCTCCCCGCTCCCTATTCGATCTATCGCGGAGTCTCGAAGGTCTTGCCTGGAACGGTCTTGACTATGGCTCCCGAAGCCGGCTCCTCCCCAACCGTGACACCCTATTGGTCCGTTCGAACTGTCGCCGAACAGGGGAACGCGAACCCCTTCACCGGCACCGAGACGGAGGCCGTCGCGCGGCTGGATGAGCTGCTGAGGGATGCAGTCAAGCTCCAGATGGAGGCAGACGTGCCGTTGGGCGCATTTTTGTCCGGCGGGGTGGATTCCTCGACCATCGTCGCGCTCATGCAGGCCCAAAGTACACAGCCTGTGCGAACCTTCAGCATCGGGTTTCACGAGACTGCATTCAACGAAGCCCCCTACGCAAAAGCGGTGGCGAAGCATCTCGGAACGGCCCACACCGAGCTGTACGTGACGCCAGAAGAAGCCATGGCCGTCATCCCCCGCATCCCCATGCTGTACGACGAGCCGTTTGCCGACTCCTCGCAAATCCCGACATTTCTCGTGTCCCAATTGGCTCGCCGGGATGTGACAGTGAGTTTATCGGGGGATGCAGGCGATGAACTGTTTGCCGGCTATAACACGTACTTCTGGGGGCTGCGTATTTGGAACCATATTGGGTGGATGCCTCAATCCCTGCGGGCGCTGTCGGCGAGAGGATTGACCATGCTGTCGCCGTCGTCCTGGGATTCCCTGTTCCGGATGATCGAACCGATCCTTCCGAAGCGCCTCCGGCAGCGGAACTTCGGTTCCAAGTTCAGAGCGATGGCCGGTCTCCTCCCAGCAGAAAGCGCTGAAGCGTTGTATCGGGCGATTCTCACCCATTGGGAGGCTTCCGGCTCGCTGGTCATCGGGGCGTCGGGATCTCCGACCCTGTTGACGGATCGAACCCAGTGGAAAAATTCTCCCAACCTGCTCCAATACATGATGTACCACGACGCGGTGATGTATTTACCCGACAACATCCTCGTGAAAGTGGACCGGGCCGCCATGGGGGTCAGTCTGGAAACGCGCATCCCCCTGCTCGATCATCGCGTAGTTGAGTTTGCTTGGCAGCTCCCGGCCTCGATGAAAATTCGCGATGGGCGCGGAAAGTGGATCCTCCGGCAAGTGCTCTCCCGCTACATTCCCCCTGCGCTGATCGACCGGCCCAAGATGGGGTTCGGGGTGCCGATCGGCGCCTGGCTCCGCGGTCCCATGAAGGAATGGGCTGAGGCGCTATTGGACGAGAAGCGGCTGAAAGGCCAGGGATTCCTCGATCCAGACCCCATCCGGGACAAATGGGACGAGCATCTCTCCGGGAAGAGTGACTGGAAAGTCCCCTTGTGGAGCGCGCTCATGTTCCAAGCCTGGTTGGAACATGAGCAACAGACGACGCTGCATGAGACACAGAGAGAATCTATGAGGCAGGTCAGGCTGAATGGTGATCACCAAGGCCTGGTATGCCGCCTTGATCATGGAGTGGACCCGCCACACGCTTGCCCGTCATGAAAGCGGGTCGGAGATAAAGACCTATGATACCAGTCGCTCACCGCGTCTCAGCGCGCGCTCTGCCGTGGATCGTTGCATTGTGCGTTGTTACAGCCTGCTCCAGTTCCGACAGCACATCAGTTCAGACGCCGGCACCACCAACGACCGCGCTTGCATGCCCGGGAGGGCCGGCTCCTGTTCCAGATGTCCTTATAAGTGAAACGCCGAATCCACCTTTTACAATCCGTCACGAGCCGGTCCTTCCGTTATTGCCCAAGGCAGGAGCGACGGTCACCGATCCTACTTTCGGTACAACCATCCTACGGTTGACCGACGGGGCCGACGGCAACACGGATATGCAAGTTCAATATTCGTACTGGCCCGCTTTCAACGGCAACTGCACGTTCATTCATGTGAAGGGCACATATGCAGGCTCATCGCGCAGCGTGTTCTTATCCTTTGACCCAGCGACCTCAACCGCTGGTCCTCCCATCGTGCTGCGGACCCCCCC
>CAZGYZ010000319.1:0-2990 GCA_964530675.1 uncultured Nitrospira sp.
CCTTTGCCATGGCCGATCGAATCGCCGTCCTCAACCAAGGCCGTTTGGAGCAGTTTGATACACCGGAAATGATGTACCACATGCCGGCCACGCCCTTCGTCGCCGACTTTGTCGGTCAAGCGGACTTCATTCCTGGAACCGTGTCCCAAGGCATGGTCCGCACCGAACTGGGAGAGTTCCCCGACACGATCGAGTGCAAAGACGGCACCGCCGTGGTCGTCATGATTCGGCCGGACGACATTCACCTCGTTCCCACGGAAGGTGCCCGCTCGCGTATCCTCTCTCGCCAATTCCACGGTTCGGAAAATCTGTACACGGTCAGTCTCCCCTCCGGGCAAATTGTCCATAGCAGTCAAGGTTCTACGAGCGTCTATCAGGCAGGCACGACGGTGGAACTTCGTGTCCTGGCCACCCACACAGTGCTCTTTCGGCAAGAAAAGTCCACGGAATAAGTATGGCAGCCGGTCCGACCGACCACACGAAAGCATTGACAGGCTTTTTCACGATCTGGCATTGATAGATGTTCACGACGGCCCCCTAGCCTGCCGGTCGGTGTCTTACTAAGAAACTGAGGCCCTGCCCATGAACGCGCTCAAAGACCTAGTCGATTATGGAGTTATCGGACTCCTATTGGCACTCAGCGTCTGGACAGTAGCCATCGCGGTGGAACGGTGGCTCTTTTATCGCCGTGTCGATCTCGCTCAATACCCCAACAGCCTGGGACTGGAGATGGCTCTGACTAAACACCTGGTCATTATCGGCACGGTGGCTGCGAACGCTCCCTATATCGGTTTGTTGGGCACCGTGCTCGGTATCATGCTCACCTTCCATACGATGGGAACATCCGGTACTATGGCTGTCAATGCCATCATGATCGGGCTCAGCCTTGCGCTGAAAGCCACGGCAGTCGGATTGCTGGTCGCGATTCCCTGCGTCGTCATGAACAACGTACTCCGGCGGAAGGTGGCCGAACTCCTCGCCCAACACAAGGAACAGCATGCAGCGGGACATTGACCAAATCAACGTCATCCCCCTCGTGGACGTCATGCTGGTCCTGCTGGTCATCGTGCTGACCACTGCCACCTTTATCAGCAGCGGACAGATTCCGGTCAACTTGGCAAAAGCGAAGGAGGTCGGCAATCATAAAGAGGTCCCCATCGTGATCACTCTGACTGCCGACGGCACGCTCTTTCTCAATGATCGCGCTGTTCCCGAAGGAGAACTCCAGGGAGTACTGGCCACAGAGCCTCGAGAGTCGTCAGTCGTCGTACGGGCTGATAAAGTAACCCTCCTTGAACGATTCGTGTCCGTAGTCGATGAAGTGCGAGGATTGGGATTTCAACAGGTCAGCCTGGAGGTCATTCGGCTATGATCGCTGCTGGGTCACATCGCTCCGGAAGCCATAAAGGCGCTCACGTCCAGGGATGGCTCGTCTCTGTCCTCCTGCATGGCACTGTAGCTTTCGTAGCAATTCTGTTCATGAAGCAGATCCAACTCGATCCCCCGAACGAAGCGTTCAAGTGGAACGTTGCCATGGTGTCGCCGACACAACAAGTCCGATCGTCGGCATTGCCCCAGAACCAGGCTCCGGCCAGATCAGTTCCATCGACGACCTCGGCTCCCTCTCCCCCGGTGCAGCAGGCTGCGCCGGCACAGACACTCTCGCCGCCCCAGCTTCTTGCACAACCGACTACTCCACCGATTTCAGAACGAACCACCACTCCGGTGACGGCTGAGCCGACCACATTACCCTCAACGCAACCGGCTGAGCCAATCAGACATGAAGTTGCGGCACCGATGGCCACCGAGTCCACATCCATTATGAAACCAGCCGAAACACCAATGGCAGTCTCTGCGGAACCTGATACCCAGACCGCACAATCTGTTCAGCCCCCGGCCCAGATGGCAGCCATCTCCCCGGCTCTAACGAACGCGCCAACGAAGCGCGACTATGGCTGGCTCTCTGAAGAGATTTTACGTCGTGTAGAAGAATTGAAACGCTACCCCGCCTCAGCTCGGATAGATCGGGCCGAAGGAAAAGTCGTGGTAAAAGCCGTGATCAACGAAGACGGGAATCTCGGCGAGGTGGAAGTCTTTCAGAGTTCAGGATATCTCACACTCGACAAGGCCGCAGTTGAAACCCTGCGGCAAGCAGCCCCCTTCCACCTGCCACACCCCTTAGGACAGCCACGCATGACGATCAAGATTCCCATGAGTTATCGATTGGACCGATAACCATTGCTTCATGGCTTGCGGATCCGATCCCGCAACCCTGATGACACATGGATATGACCTTCATAATCTACAATGATCGCCTCCACATCCGGCAAGGCTTCGACAAGGTGCATTCCCAATTCAGCGCCCATCACAAATATCCCTGTGTCCAACCCATCCGCCCAAATGCCTTCGCGGGCAATCACCGTGACCGCCTGGCAACTGCGCGCAGGTTGAAGCGTCTTTGGGTCAAGAATATGATGATACCGGACACCGTCGCGCTCGAAAAATCGTTCGTAGTCGCCGGCCGTTGAGATTGCTTCATCCTCCAAGTCGATGAAGACAAGAACCTCTCCCTCCTTGCGCGGATGCTGAATACCGACGGGAAACTTTCTCCCCCCCGGCAACTGTCCGAATGTTTTAATATCCCCGGAGAGGGCCACCACTCCAGCCAACGCTCCGGCTTTCTTCATCGCCATCACCGCTTGATCCGCTGCGAAGCCCTTGCCGATCCCCCCTACATCGATCCGCATCCCTGTTTTCTCAAGAAAGATTGTCCGCTCCCGCACATTGACATGAACAGCCTTTAAGTCCAGCAAGGGACGGAGAGCCTTCAGCTCAGGTTCTGTCGGTATTCGTCGGCCGTCAATCACATTCCAGGCATCCACCGCCGGGCCAATAGCGATATTGAATCCACCATCCGTCATTTCCGCAACCTGAATTGCACCTTGGACAACCGTCATCGTTTCAGGACTCACAGAGACCGGCATCGTACC
>CAZGYZ010000320.1:0-2981 GCA_964530675.1 uncultured Nitrospira sp.
CAACCAAGCGGCTTAACCCTTCCATGGCATAATATTCACATTGAACCGGGACTAAGACGCCATGAGCTGCAACAAGTGCGTTCACCGTCAGAATTCCCAATGTAGGAGGACAATCGAGAAAAATAACGTCGAATAACTTGTCAACATCTCGCAAGAAATGCCGAAGCAGTTTTTCACGTTCTTCAACATTCACTAGTTCTATTTCTGCTCCTGACAAGTCAGCATTTGCCGGTAAAAGTGATAAACCGTTCACTTCGGTGACTTGTACTGCATCATGAAATTTTACATAATTAATCAAGCAGTTGTACACAGTAGTCTGTAGAGAACGGGGATCAACCCCTAATCCGCTCGTGGCGTTTCCTTGCGGGTCCATATCCACAAGCAAGACACGACTACCAAGAAGAGCAACTCCAGCAGCAAGATTCACAGCTGTCGTCGTCTTCCCTACGCCACCTTTTTGATTTGCGATCGCTATAATCTTTGCCATATTGAAGGCTGAACCATTCACTCCTACACATGTCCATCAATAATGTTCCACGTGGAACATTTACATATCGACCGACTATACTATGGACTTTTTTTCTCAAGCACTGAAATAACTCTCTTGCCAGACGCCTTAGGAAGAATAAGCGCTGTTTCGGTTAGAAGATGAAATTCTTTTCCGATTTCTTGTTCCGTAATAACCTCTGTTCGATACAAAACGACTTTCCCTTTTGTAGTTAGTACTTCAGGAATGTGTTCCCTTACTTCTTCATATTTCAAGGCTCTTATTACAACCATATCAATGGTATGTCGGAGCGGTTGTTTGGCGTATTGTTCGATAGTGCCATCAAATGCAGCCGCGTCATGCAGTTTTAATAGACCGATCACTGAATTGAGGAAAGAACATTTTTTTCGAACTGGTTCTACTAGGATTAGCCGAATATCAGGTCTCACAATTTTAAGAGGAATACCAGGAAACCCTCCTCCAGATCCTATGTCGAGCACCACGCCATTTCGTGGAAAGCTTGTCGCGATAAGCGCACCGAGCGAGTCGACGAAATGTTTGATGATGATTTCCTTGGGGTTAGTGATCGTGGTGAGATTGATCGTCTTATTCCACTCAATGAGGTGAGCGAGATAGCGTATGAACTGCTCTGCATGGATTTCCTCGATTGTTAGCCCAAACTCCCTTGCAGCGCTAACCGTGAGATCCCGCAATTCTTGTTCATGTTCCACGTGGAACAATTACGTGAATCAGCAGATGAGGTCAAGACATTCTGAAGTGGACAATAGAAAAATCGTCATTCGTTTGTCTTGGGTTAGACTAACTGGAGAGTATCTCTAGTTGATCCACCCTTGTATTTTTCGAGTGCGACAAGGAGAAGAGAAATTGCTGCTGGTGTGACTCCTGAAATTCTCGATGCCTGGCCAATAGAGGCTGGGCGAACTTTTTTTAACTTTTCTCTGACCTCCCGTGAAAAACCAGGAGTTCCATCGTAATTGAAGGCTACAGGAATAGCCTTTGTTTCTAGACCTTTGAATCTGTTTATCTGTTGAAGCTGGCGCTTTATATAACCTGAATACTTGACCTGTAACTCTATTTCGTAAGCAATTTCAATGTCTTCTACCGCACTCACCTCAAGCGCCTCTAACAGAGGCTTATAATGTGCCTCCTGGCGCCGTAAAAGTTGGGCTGCTGTACAGGGTCCAGAGATATCCTGAATCTGAATATTGGCTAGACGTTTACGAACAGCTTCCGTGAGTTTTGGTCGAAATTCTTCGAGGCGTAAGAGATCAGATTCAATTGTCTGTTGTTTTATCTTAAATTTTTCATAGACTTCGTCGCAAATCAATCCAACGAGCCGTCCAGTATCAGTTAATCGAAGGTCAGCATTTCCATGGCGCAATAGTAGGCGGTATTCTGCTCGTGATGTAAACATGCGATAGGGCTCACGTGCGTCTTTTGTAATGAGATCGTCAATGAGAACGCCAATATAGGCCTGCGATCGGTCAAGCACTAATGGGGGTTTGGCTCGAAGTTTAAGGACTGCATTAATCCCAGCCATGAGGCCCTGCGCCGCTGCTTCCTCATAGCCGGAAGTCCCATTGATTTGCCCCGCGTGGTAGAGACCATTTAAAAGCTTAGTCTCTAGGGTCTGGTGCAGTTGCCGTGGTGGAAAGTAGTCGTATTCGACCGCATAGCCAGGCTTGAGCATAGTGGCTTGCTCTAACCCAGGAATGGTTTTCAGAATCCCGGCCTGGACATCAACCGGCAGGCTAGTGGAAATTCCGTTGGGATAAAATTCACGGCTATCCAACCCCTCAGGCTCAATAAAGACCTGGTGGCGTTCTTTGTCGGCAAAACGCACGACTTTGTCTTCAATCGATGGGCAATACCGAGGCCCTACCGACTCAATAATGCCGCTGTAGAGCGGTGACCGGTCAAGGTTGCGCTGGATCAGTTCGTGCGTTGCACGATTGGTATGGGTCAAATGACAGAGGAGCTGAGGGTTATCAATCCGGTCGGTCCGATAGGAAAACGGCATCGGCGGATCATCTCCCGGCTGAGGCGTCATCCCGGAAAAATCGATAGTGGCTCCGTCCAAGCGAGGAGGCGTGCCGGTTTTGAGCCGGCCTACTTCGAACCCCAGGTCGCGCATACAATCGGACAGATGTTCGGCGGACGCCTCTCCGGCTCGTCCCGCAGGAAAATGATTCAAGCCGACATGGATAAGTCCCTTAAGAAATGTTCCCGATGTCAGAATAACAGCCTTCGCGTGTATGTGATCGCCATGGTTCGTCACCACACCGGTAATCGCGCCGGCGTGCGTCAGTAAGCGATCGACCGTCCCTTCACCGATCGTCAGCCCTGCTTGCAGGCCCAACGTTCGTTGCATGGCGTCTCGGTACAGCTTCTTGTCGCATTGGACGCGGAGGGCCCGCACCGCCGGGCCTTTACTCGTGTTGATGAAGCGGAACTGGATGCCGGCTTGATCGGT
>CAZGYZ010000321.1:0-2975 GCA_964530675.1 uncultured Nitrospira sp.
TCAATGAAGCGTGTTTTGCCATGTTTCGTATCGCCCACTTCCCTCTAAAGCCCGGCAGGCGGGTCTGGCCAGTGAGGAGCTGCTGCATGGTTGCCTGTTTGAGGTCGCGCTTCTTGGCGATGAGCTGGTCCAGCGCGCCGATCAGCGTATCCACATCGCTCAACGCCCCCGCGATGGCGCGTTGTTCAGGAAGAGGCGGCAGCGGAATATTGAGGGCGCGGAAGTATGAAAGGCCAATGGTCTTTATCGTGTTTCCGATCGCAATTCTCTCGAACTCGCTCTTCTCACTCTGTAGCCAATAATAAAGGAAGTGGTTGTCTAGACACGGGCCACACTGCCACGCCATGAAGTGCTGGCTCACCGCCATGGCGCTTTTCATAATTGCACTCTTCCCAACGCCTGCGTCGCGTGACAGAACGACCGTGCCTGCCGGATGTACGACTGCTGAAGAGTTGGCGATTCCTGCACGAGTGATAGTCGCCGCAGTCTCGTCGATATAGACCCTATCAAGGGCATCAGAGTCCTTTAGGGAAACCCACTTGATGTCGCCGTCCCAGTACTCCAGATGCTTCTTGTCGGGTGTGTGACCGCTACCACGCTTGGCCACCGAGTCAAGAGTGGGCGTTTTCCATTCCTCCGGAATCACCCCCACCTCAGTCTGCTTGTAGCCAGGCTTCAATTCCACCGCGCCCCCATCTTCTTGAGATGGTCGCCCACGCGGACTGCGAGGGTCTCCACTTCCTCTGTGAGCTTCGGCAGCGGGATGGCGTAGCGTTCGGCCAGTTGGCGGATGCGTCCGGTGAGCGTCTGCGAGACGCGGTCGAGCTCGCCCTGCACTGCGGCTGCGAGCGTAGCCATCCACTTGTCGTTCACCACGAGGGTATTGATCTCGTTCTCGGTGAGCTTGCCATACTGCGCCGCGACCTTGGCCAGCAACGCGTCCTGCGCATCTTTGACCTTCGCGCTGGTGGCTGCTTCTTTTTCGATGAGGGCGAAGTAGTCGTTCAGCACCTTGTACTCGTCTGCCGCATCGGCGTCGCCCTTGGTTTCCTTCAGCCGCGCTGCGACCGAGGCCTTGGTGAGCTTGTCCTTGTCGTTCTTCGCCACCTCCAGCAGTCCATCCTCGCCGCTCTGTTCCTCGGCCATTTCTTCCATCGCCTGCTCGATAACCGCGACCTCGACCTCCAGTTTTTCAATGGCCGCTTGTTCGGAAGGGAAGTAGCGGGCAATGACCAGCCCGGTCGGGATCAGCTCGGTTTTATATTTCAGTTTACCGACAGTGAAGTCTGGCTTCTCCTTCGTCTTGCTGCCTTTCTCCTCGATGATGAGCCGGGGCTTGGCGGCTTCGCGCCAGCCGTCGCTCACGATCATGTACAGGTCGTCCTGCATGGTCTCGGCCCAGTAGTCCATGAGGTGTTGATATACGTCGTAGGGATCGAGCAGCTTCGCCTTCTCGAAGGTGCCCAGCAGGTCCTCGGCGAGCGCTTCGATGAACGACTTGGGTTTGGTGCTTTTGTTGATGCTCTTCAGTCGCGGGCTGTTGGCCGTTTTCCACTTGGTGAAGAGCTTGGTGGCGGATTCATTGAAGGCGGTAAACTCTGCGTGGCCGAAGATGATTTCTTTAATGGATAGTGGAGAGTTGACAGTGGAAAGCGAAGAATCGCCAAAGTGTATCGCCTCTCCCGCTCTCAACTTTCCACTCTCCACTCTCAACTGCGAATATCCGGGGCGGTCCGCCTTTTTGAACAGCGTGGCGCGCACACTTGGAAAGACCTGCCAGTAGCGGTCGAGCGCATCGATATCCCGGTTTGGAATGCCGCCGCGCAAATGGCCATCGATGTCCTGCAAGTCCTCCGGTTCGCTACTGTCGATGTAGCGCGGGAGGTTGAGGTTGAAGTCGTTCTTCTGGTCGCCGATCTCGGCTAACGGCACCATGCGTGCGTAGCGGGGAAATTCGGCCTGGCGCGTGAAGGCGTCCACGATCTTGTGGATGTCCTGGGCGCGTAGACGGTTCTTGTTGCCGTCCTTGATGAACTCCTTTGACGCGTCGATCATGAAGATACCTTTGCGGGCGTGAGCGTGCTCCTTGTCGAGCACAAGGATGCAGGCGGGAATGCTGGTGCCGTAAAAGAGATTCGCCGGCAGGCCGATGATGCCCTTGATGTAGCCGCGCTTCACAATCTCCTTGCGAATATCGGCCTCGGCCCCACCACGAAAGAGCACGCCATGAGGGAGAATGATCGCGCCTTTGCCCGTGCTCTTCAGGCAAGCAAGTACGTGCAACAGGAAGGCATAGTCGCCGTTCTTCATGGGCGGAATGCCGAATTCAAATCGATGAAACTCATCCTCGTCCGGATTGAAACCGGTGCTCCAGGCTTTGGTAGAGAACGGGGGATTGGCGACGACGAAGTCAAAGGTCTTAAGCGCGCCGGTCTTGGGGTCCTTGAAGTGCGGGCTGGAGATGCTGTTGTCCTGCCAGATATCCGCCGTGGGGCAGTCATGGAGAATCATGTTCATCTTCGCGAGCGCCTTGGTGGCGTTGTCCATCTCCTGCCCGTAGAGCGCGAGATCAAGGCCGCTGCGTTCTTTCGCCTCATCGTGTGCCTTGAGGAGCAGGGAACCAGAACCACAAGTCGGGTCGTGGATGGTCTGGGTGGCTGACCTGGCATCGCCGACTCCTATGACCTTGGCCATGATGCGCGACACTTCCGCCGGCGTATAGAACTGTCCCTTGCTCTTGCCTGACTCGGTCGCGAAGTGCCGCATGAGATATTCGTAGGCGTCGCCGAGCAGGTCGTCGCCCTCGGCGCGATTGCTGCGAAAGTCGAGCGCCGGCCTGTCAAAGATGGCGACCAGGTTGGAGAGGCGGTCCACCATGTCCTTGCCCTTGCCGAGTTTGTCGGCGTCGTTGAAGTCAGCAACGTCGATCACGCCCTTGAGGTCGTTGGCCTCGGCGAGCTTGGCGATGATCTTGT
>CAZGYZ010000322.1:0-2966 GCA_964530675.1 uncultured Nitrospira sp.
CTGGCTTTAACCGGCATGCAGCACTTCAGCTCGGCGACGAACCTCTTCGGCCTTTTTCGACTGTCCGAGGTTATCGTAGAGGGAGGCAATATTCGCATGCAAGTGCGACAAGAGTTGTCCCAACTGTGCTTCCTGTGCAATCACATTCGCTTCGAGCGCCAGTTTCTTCTCTTCACTCCGGCGGAAGCGTTCCTCAAGCCGCTGTATGAGTTGGATCCAGCCCTTGATCTTTCCGGAATCCAGGTCAGGGAGGGCCGGCAAAGCTTCAGCCCGATCGAGAGATTTTTCGGTTTGATTCATCCAATTAATGAAGACGAGAAAATCACCAAGCGTGATTTTTAGTGCGGACGAAGCGCCTTCTTCCTCGATAACCAAATCCTCCATTGCGACTCCTTGTAAAATAGATTATTTCGAATGCGACGTGGAAGATGAATACAATGCTTCAGCCGAATTACCGTAGCAGTATTCTATTGCCGGCTGCCGAAAAGGAAGCAGCGTAAGGAAAATCAAAGCGAGAGCCAGCTCCGCTCTATGCCTGTTTTTGGCGAAAAATGGTGCGCCGGTCCAAGGTGAGCTGCCCCATAAGCCCCATCCAGTAGTGTTGGGCGAGTCATACTGTGTCGGCAGTGGTATTGTCAACAGCTCCCTTGAGGGCTTGATACACGCGGTCTTTCCCAAGCTCTTGGCATGTCGACAAAGTCAAAAAGAACAGGAAGTGGACGATATCTACCCTTGAGGCGAGAGGGGCGGAACGTTTGGATAGATTCCTCGCGGGAGGCGTTCGGTACCGATGGCCCCTTCGCAAGCATACCCTGGTTCGAAGGGCCAGAGGAGGGATCGACCTTGCCAAGAGCCTTTCACCTGGATCGTGCTCAGAGAGACTCCAAGTCGAGCTGCCTCATCTCGCACTGTGGAGAGGCATCCTTCGTAGGAATATGCGCGCCGACCCAGTAAGATGGGCTGTCCCGTCTGGCTATGGAACACAGTATAGGTCTCAGCGCAGCCTGTCAGAAACAGTATCGCGATGAGTATAAGACCTCTCGTCATGCACCTTCCCCCTTATTAGCCGGTGCGACCATCTCAGGAATGTGCCCCTTGCCACGTGCTGGATCGAGGTGGCAATGCAAGAGGGAGCTCATTTTTGACGAGCCGACCTAAGCGGACCTGGTCCTCACCAGGCATTTGAATAAACTCGACACCGAACCGTTGCCCCTCACACCAGCGTACTTTGGCTAACCCAACGCGGAGCGGAGACGTAACGTCAGGGACGAGCATTCTCATCTCAAGATAGGAGCCAGGCTGTACTCGTTTTCGGCTCTCGACGGCGCAGCCAGGGACAGACACGTTGAGCACAGTTCCCTCGTCCACATAAGTCTCACCAGCAAACACAACAGGGAAGTGCGTAGGGACTCGGTTGCAGTACCTGAGTTTCGTCATGTCAGTTAGACTCCTTCTCGATCAGACGATTGAGACGGCAAAGAGTAGCACAGTCCCCTTCGGCCTGCGAGAGTGGATCTCCCACCATCCCTTCAGCGAACCGCAAAGTGCGGCAAGGAGAGCCAAAACAAGGAACGCCTCACCCTAATCCCCCTACGAAAGTTGGGAGTCATGAGTAGCCACAGGTCGTTGTAATAATTACACAATCAAATATTTACTCCTCCATGCCAGACGGCATGGAACCTGCGCTTACAACGTCACAGAGCAGGGGCAACTCCCGAGCACCCTAAAGACGCGCAGCTGGATTACACAGGTTTCGAAACAGGGGGGAAACAATGATGAACCGGGGCAAGCTTCAAAACGCACCATATAGTGATGCCTTAGAGGGCCGGACATTCGGCCTCAAGATCTCCGCCAAATTTGCTGCCTGCGCAGTTGCGATACTGATGGCACATTCGGCACCCACTGTTCTTGCCGATGCTCCGGTCTATGGGTACATCGATCCCACGGGTCAAGTGAGCCTTACAAATGTACCAACAAATGATCGCGTCACAGCCGTTCACCGGAAGGCC
Organism: uncultured Nitrospira sp.; assembly: GCA_964530675.1. Classification (GTDB taxonomy): domain Bacteria; phylum Nitrospirota; class Nitrospiria; order Nitrospirales; family Nitrospiraceae; genus Palsa-1315. The sequence goes on from CAZGYZ010000322.1 coordinate 2,010, forward strand.
CCGTATCATAGTGGCGTGGCGAACCTGGAAGTGAAGCAAGCGGTCATCCGGGCGGCTCAGCAGCACCGCGTTCAACCAGCCTTACTCCTTGCGGTAATGAAAGCTGAATCTTCCTTTAACCCAATCGCAGTCTCAAAGGCGGGAGCGGTAGGACTCATGCAGCTGATTCCGGAAACCGCCATCCGGCATGGCGTGCGCAACCTCTACGACGCGAACGACAACATCACCGGTGGAGCCAAGCACCTGCGTTACCTCCTGGACCGGTTCCACGGAAACGTTCGGTTAGCCTTGGCTGCCTACAATGCGGGCGAACGCAAGGTCGATCGATATGGACAGATCCCGCCCTATAAGGAAACACAGGATTATGTCAAAAAGGTCCTCGTATATTATCGCAGCTACAAGAAGGATGGTTGGATCATGCCGGTTGTGATTGCCGCCCCGTCTATCCACACAAGCCGACCTTACTAATCGAGCCTGTTACCTCTTGTGGTCATGGGTACCTCGGACATCTCTCCGCCCACGCCTGAGGCTCCGGCGCGTTGTTTCACGAGGGCGTGGGCATGAGCCAGGATATCCGCACAGGAAAGGGGTGACAAGGAAGGCGCTTACTCTCCTTCGCCAGAATGTCCCGCTCGGAAGAGCGGGGATGAATGGCCAGGAGACCCTCCGAAGCTTCAGCGAAGGAGGGTTAAGGGCTACGGAGAGTTCCGCATTCGTATCGGGATGCCCCGTGCGGGAGCGCGCGGAGCTTCACTTACCGGACGAGGTAGATATGGGAACGGGTGTGAGTTTTGACCGATTCGACTTGACTGAAACAGAGCGAATAGGGCGGTCGAGTACGGGAGCGCTGCTGGCGGAATAGAAGGTGGTGTCGTGTACCATTTGCTGCATCAATGCGGTGAGGCAGGATTCCGTCACGTGGCCTTTCAGTTCGTCGATCATGAGCGGCGTGGCGCT
>CAZGYZ010000323.1:0-2957 GCA_964530675.1 uncultured Nitrospira sp.
CGATCAAGAACCATGCGAACGCCCTCTATAATCCCTACGCGCAGAAAGCCAAACGGCTCACGATCAAGCAGGTGCGGGAGTCCCCGATGGTGGCCACACCGCTGACGATGGAAGACATCTGCGCGATGTCGGACGGCGCCGCAGTGTGTTTCCTAGCTTCCGAGGCAGTCGCCTCGAAGGTCTGCGACCGACCGGTCAAGATCACGGGGGTTGGCTCCGGATCCGACGCGATGCGGATGGCCGACCGGCCCCACGGCAAGGTGATTCTCCTGCCGCATGAACGAGAAGCAGATTATCGTGACTTGAAATATCCCGGCGTCCATTCGTTCAGGGGCGGTCGCATGGCGGCGAAACTGGCCTATGAGATGGCGGGCATCGGCAATCCGGGAGAGGAATTGAGCTTCATCGAGCTGCACGACGCCTACACCTCGTCAGAGATCCAGACCTATGAAGATTTGGGCCTCTGTAAATATGGCGAGGGAGGGCGCTTCGTCGAAAGCGGTGTCCCGTTCATGCCCGCAGTCGACTATGGACTTGAACTGCCCAAACAGGGCCGTCTTCCCGTCAATCCATCCGGTGGCTTGCTGGCCTGCGGCCATCCGGTCGGCGCCACTGGTTTGATGCAGGCCGTGTTCGCGTTCTGGCAATTGCAGGGTTCTGTCGGGAAGCATTTGGGACACGGCAAGCTACAAGTCGAAAACGCTAAGCGTGGTTTGATCCATAGCCATGCAGGCACGGGGACCTATATTACGGTGTCGATACTCGAAGCGGTGTGACCAAACCCGTGAGAGGTGAGGCGTAAGGGGTTAGGGGACGGAGGGGAGACCGATATGGAGAGCAAAGGCACCATTGTCTACGGAGTCGATCCTCTGGTCATTCACGACCATTACGAGATCGACTACCGGCACAGTTATGCGGAAGATTCCCCGTTTTTTATCGGTCTGACAAAAGGAAAACTGCTCGGCTCGCGTTGTACCGCTTGCCGGTATACCTATGCCACCCCCCGCGCGCACTGTATGGAGTGCGGAGAAGCAACGGCCTGGTTGGAGTTGCCGCTGACCGGACGAGTACATACCTTTACCACTTGTCACTATGGCGGTGAACTGTTCCTTAAAGAAACGCCGTTCACATTAATCCTCGTGGAATTTGACGATGCAGACACGTTGTTTCTCTCCCGTCTAAAGGGGATCAAGCCGGACGCAGTTCACATCGGCCTGCCGGTGGTCGCGCGTTTTGCCAAGACCCCATCGTTTAAGGTGACGGATGTCTGGTTTGAGCCTGCAGACAAGGCGTGAGGCGGGAGATTCCTTGACGTTGGCCGACCGGGTCAAGGCCGGAGACGTCCGTTGCGTCGCTCGCCTCATCACACTATTGGAGCGTCAGAACCCGGACGGCATCGCCACTCTTCGCCTGCTTGTCTCGGGCTCGCACCCTGCGGCTGTGATCGGGATTACCGGTTATCCTGGCGCAGGCAAGAGCACGGTAGTCGCTCAACTCGTGGCCGCCTATCGGCGTTTGGACATGAAGGTCGGGGTACTGGCCGTCGATATCAGCAGCCCTGTGACGGGTGGTGCCCTGCTCGGCGACCGCATCAGGATGCAAGCACATACGCTCGATCGCGAGGTCTATATCCGGAGCATGGCCACTCGTGGACACCATGGAGGGCTCGCCCAAGCGACCAGCGACGCAGCCCTGGTGCTGGAGGCAGCCGGATACGATGTCATTCTGATCGAAACCATCGGAGTCGGTCAGGACGAAGTGGATGTGGTTGATCTCGCCCACACTGTTGTAGCAGTCGTGGCGCCGGGTCTCGGCGATGAGGTGCAGGCAATGAAAGCCGGGTTGTTGGAAGTGGCTCACATTGTCGTCGTCAACAAAGGAGATCTTGCCGGGGCGGATACTACGTTGCGAGACTTGCGGGGCTGGTGTCCGACCGTGCTCCGAACCGTCGCGACGACAGGCGAAGGTATGCCGGATCTCGTCGCTGCGATTGCCGAACATCAACGGCTGCGCGATCTACAAGGTTTGTCCGCTCCTCTTATTCGGAAAGGAACCGGCGTCTGAAAACCGGGAGGATGTTATGACGCACCAATTATTGACGATCTCTCACCATGTCGCGCGGATCACGTTGCATTATCCGCCGGCCAATGTGCTCAATCTCTCCGTGCTCAAGGAACTCGAACTGGTCTTGAACGAGGTGGAGGAGGAGGAGTACGTCCGAGTGGTGATCGTGACCGGGACCGGACGATTTTTCTGCGCGGGGGCGGATATGCATGAGCTGGCTCATCTCACGACCCTGCATAGCGGCTCGGAGTTTGCTGTTCGCGGTCAGACGCTCTTCAGCCGCATCGAGCGGTCGGAGAAACCGGTCGTCGCCGCCATCAACGGTACCTGCGTCGGCGGCGGACTTGAACTGGCCCTGGCCTGCCACATTCGGGTGGCGGCAGCCGGGGTCATGCTGGGGTTGCCTGAAATCAAACTTGGCCTTATCCCTGGTTTCGGCGGTACCCAGCGGCTGCCGCGCGTCGTCGGGGCTTCCAAAGCGGCGGAAATGATTCTGACAGGCGAGAGTCTGTCCGCGGAGGAGGCGCTTCGAATCGGCCTGGTCAGCCGAGTCGTGCCGCCGCACGAATTGGAAGCACAGGTCGAAGCCATCGCGGCACTGATGACAGCGCGCGGAAAATCAGCGATTGAAGCGGCGCTGCACGCGATCAGAGGTGGACTCGACATTCCTCTGTCCGAAGGGTTGGCCAGGGAGGCGGAATTGTTTGGCCGGTTGTGTGTCACTCCGGACAAGCAAGAAGCCGTTCAGGCGTTTATCGAGAAGCGGAAACCGAAGTTTGCCGATGCTTGAGGGTAGCGACTCAGGGGTTCAGGCTGAAGGCCGAAGTTCCGAACACTTCAGCCTGAAACCCTTCAGCCTATCTACCTGAGTAGTACCGATTGACGTTCTCTCA
>CAZGYZ010000324.1:0-2946 GCA_964530675.1 uncultured Nitrospira sp.
CCGGAATACTTACGCTCGGGATAACGCGCGTCTTGGGTGAACGGCTGCCAGCAGCCGGGGGTTGGGTGGGTGGAATAGTGGCGGATTCAACGGTGCCATTCTCTGAACTTCGAACTTCATGTCGCGCTTTTCCCGCCCGTCCCGCCCGTCTCGCTTGAATCAGGCATCGGCAATTGGCGCAGAAGCGCGCATGAATCATGCGGGTTAGAGGGCTACGCGGAAGACTTCCTCAATGGTCGTTTCACCCATGAACGCCTTTGCCAGCCCATCCTGAAACATCGTCTTCATCCCTTTCATGATCGCGGTCGAGCGGATAAACGATGCTGGCTTCCGCTGCATGATCAAATCGCGAATGTCCTCATCGACTTCGAAGATCTCAAACAGGCCGACCCGGCCGGTGAACCCGCTTCCCTGGCATTGGGCGCATCCTTTCCCCTTGTAGAGTCTGACTCCTGCCAGTCCATCGTGCATCTTACGCAGGACGCCTTGCCGCTGTAATACATCGATCGTTTCTGAGAAGTCCGGCCGAGATTGGATGGATTCGAGAATTCTGGTGCTGGGCGTCACGCTCTCGCGGCAGTTCTTGCAGATCCGGCGGATAAGCCGTTGGGCGACCACGAGGGTCAGGGACGAAGACAGAAGATACGGCTCCACTCCGATGTCGAGCAAGCGAGGGACGCTCCCGGTTGAGTCGTTCGTGTGAAGCGTGGACAGGAGGAGCCGACCAACCAAGGCAGCCTGGACGGCAATTTCGGCAGTTTCTTTATCGCGGATCTCTCCGACCATGATGACGTCAGGGTCTTGGCGGAGCAGCGCTTTCAGGCCCGTGGAAAACTGGACACCAGCTTGGTGATTGACTTGGGTCTGGTTGACCCTCGGAATCGAATATTCGACTGGTTCTTCAATGGTCGAGATGTTGACAATGTTTTGGCGCTCCGTTCCGATCCGCATGAGCATGGCGTAGAGCGTGGTGGACTTGCCCGATCCCGTCGGGCCGGTGATCAGGATCATCCCAAATGGTTTCATGATATTCCGGAGGATAATTTGATAATCGTAGGGCACCAGTCCCAGATCCTCTAAGTCGATGATGACATTGTCCTTTGATAGGATTCGGAGGACGACTTTCTCTCCCCACTGTGTGGGAATCGACGCGACACGGAGATCTATTTTAAAGCCGTCGAGGTTGGCTTCGAATCGACCGTCCTGCGGAGAGCGCCGCTCGTCAATACGCATACCAGACAGAATTTTGATCCGTGAGATCAGGGGGAGCTGAAGCGACGGCGTGAGGCTGAAGACTTCTCTCATCACGCCGTCTACGCGGTATCGGACGACGGTTTCAAGTTCGAATGGCTCGATGTGGATATCGGACGCTCGTGTGACAGCCGCGTACAGGAGGAGGCGTTGGACCGCGTCCACGATCGTCGAGTCGTTCCCATCTTGCTGCTTTGCGGATATGAGGTCGGTTGTTTTTTCCGTGGTCGCTCGGTCTAAGATCTCTCGCAGTTCTTTCTTGTACAACAGTTGCGCTCTTCTAATAGACGCTTCCGTCGCGAGGAATGGACTGACGCGCAGCCCTGTGACACGTTCAATTTCACTCACGACGTTTCGTTCGCGAGGATCCGCCATGGCGACGTGTAGTTGATTGCCGTCGCGGTCGAATGGCATGAGGATATGTTTACGCGAGAAGGCTTCCTGTATCGTGCAGACAATGTCCCCCTTCACGTGGCCGATTGTCAGGTCGACAAATCCGACATTCCAGCTCCGGGCAAGTTGATCCAGCAAGAACGCTTGTGGGATGCGGCCTTGCTCGACAAGCGTATGAATGAGGGGAGTTCTGAGCCGTTGGGCGAGTGTGCTTGCCCGGTCGAAGTCCGTTCGATCGATCACTCCGAGCTGTTCCACTAGGAGCGATTGAAGTTCCTCGTCGCTGACCTTCAACTCTGACATGATTCTTGTCCTTTGGTGAGCGTGGTCTCGACTTGTTTCACAAGCTCGCCGAGCGAGAAGGTGGTCTTATTGAAGTATGCGACGGCTCCGAGGTCCAGAGCCTCCTGTTTATCTTGCTCCTGCGTCAGGCTGCTTAATACGATCACCGGGATGGCTGCTGTGATGGAATCCTGTTTCAGGACTTGGAGGACGTCGAATCCTTGGAGTTTAGGCATGATCAGATCGAGGACGATAATATCGGGCCGTTCAGAACGGATGAGTTGAAGGGCTTCTTCTCCATCGGATGCGGTGGTCACTGCATATCCCTGCCGGCGCAGGGTGGTTTCAGCAGCTTTGCGGAACATCCGGTCATCATCAGCGACTACAATTTTCGTCATCTATTCATCCCATCCTCGATGCGCGCGCGTTCGCTTGACCGCCGGCGGTTGTCAGTTCATTCCTCGCCAGTCCGTCACCTTGAGGTAATTCATGACGCGGGAGAATTCGAGCTGCAACGTTGAAAGGAGGCCCAACGCCTTCGAGAAGTCACCGGCCTTACCCAGGCCCTCCATCTCAGCCGCAAGTCCATGGGCCGAGCCGGCGTCAAAACCTGCAACCATGCCTTTCAAACTATGCGCGGCCTGACGGACCCCACTCGCATTGCTTTCTTTCACTGCTTGATCGAGCTCCTGTAGTCTTTTGGGGCAGTCCTCAAGAAATATCTCGATGAGCTCAGCGAGCAGCTCTCGATCGTCATCTACCCAGCGAAGCGCCGCCGAAAAATCCACTGGCGCTTCGATCCCGGCTGGTTCCTCTTGAGATAAGTTCATCGGAAGTTCTAACCTTTCAAGGGCCGATACACACATTGAGAACGCGATGCGTTGGCGAATCGAACTCGGCAATAAATGCAGATCTCCGCCAGCAGTATCGGTTATCTTTTCGGATACTTTAGTGTATTGGAGAGAACCATCATGAAGAATGTGGCCTACACCGTCCCCGGCTCGATCGCGCCGCGCTTCA
>CAZGYZ010000325.1:0-2940 GCA_964530675.1 uncultured Nitrospira sp.
TCTCCTCGCCTTCATCCCCGTAGCAAGCTACGGGGTATTTGGCGAAGGAGAATAAGTTCTGAGTTGTGAGTGCTGAACACGTCTTCTCGTTCATAACTCAGCACTCATAATTCAGAACTCAGAACTGGAGCGCTAGCGACATGGTCCGGCTCTATCTTGCCAACGATACCTCCTCCCGTGCGGCCGGCGCCGAGCGACTTGCCGATGCCTGGAGCGAGCGTCCTGAGATTCAACTGATTCGGACGTCCTCGCGCGGTGCCTTCTTTCTGGAACCGATGGTGGAGCAAGATAGGTCCAACGGGCGTGAGGCTTGGTTCAACGTGGCGGCGGATGACTTGCCTCGTATCGTGGGCGGGGTGGGTGGGACGCCGGTTGCAGAGATACCGTTCGTGCAGCAACAAACTCGCTTCACCTTTGCCAACTTCGGCATCACCGAGCCGCTTGCAATCGATGAGTATCAAACACGGGGGGGCCTCAAGGGATTGGCAGCAGCGCAAGGCCTGTCGCCTGAGGCGATTGTCGGAGAGTTACGTCTTTCCCGACTGCGAGGTCGCGGAGGTGCGGCGTTTCCTGTGTGGAGAAAGTGGCAGGTTGCGCAGCAGACTGGGTCCGAGCACAAGTATGTCGTGGCGAATGCCGACGAAGGAGATGCCGGCACCTATTGCGATCGAATGATCATGGAAGGCGATCCCTTTCGATTGATCGAAGGCATGATGATCTGTGCCAAGGCGATCGGAGCGACGCGCGGCTATATCTATTGCCGGTATGAATACCCGGCGGCGGCGCAGACTATGCGGTTTGCGATTCAGAAGGCGCGCGAGGCGGACCTGTTGGATTGCGACGACTCTCCGTTCGATCTTGAGGTGGTGGTCGGCGCTGGCTCTTACGTCTGCGGCGAAGAAACTGCCCTGCTGGAATCGCTGGAGGGCCGCCGTGGTGTCGTGCTGGCGAAACCGCCTTACCCGGCAGAGTCCGGACTCTATGGCAGACCGACGATCGTCAGTAATGTCCTGACCTTCGCGACGATTCCCAACATCCTGGCACAGGGCGGCGCCTGGCATGCCTCCCTTGGCACTGAAGGGTCCTGCGGGACGATGGCACTGCAGCTCGGTGGCAGGGTGAAGCAGCCTGGGTTGGTGGAAGTTCCATTCGGACTGACCCTCCGCGATGTCTTGGATCGATTCGGCGGTGGCATGGCACTGGGCTCACGGTTCAAAGCCGTGCAGGTCGGGGGACCGTTGGGGAGTCTCTTTCCTGAATCGCAGCTCGATATCCCCATCTGTTATGACGCCTTTGCCAAGGCTGGAGCCATTCTCGGACATGGGGGAATCGTCGTCTACGATGATGAGACAAACATGGTCGAGTTGGCACAGCACTTCATGGCCTTCACAGCGGATGAGTCTTGTGGAAAATGTACACCTTGTCGCATTGGATCAGTGCGCGGGCGTGAAATTCTCGAACGGATTCAGAAGGGGCAGGGAACTGAGGAGGATCTCGTCCTGCTGTCCGACCTCGGCGAGACTATGAAGACTGCCAGTCTCTGCGCCTTGGGGGGGCGAGCGCCCTATCCGGTCCTAACCGCGATCGAACATTTTGGAGACGAATTCAGGCAAGGGGTGAAGTTCACGAGACCTGCGTGACCAATGAGAAATGCGAGAGATGTCGGAGACGTTGACCAACCAAGGAGGATTCCATGAAGACTAATATTCTCATGAGCGTGATGAGTCTGATCGCTCTGCTGGGATTGGGTGTGCAGCCGAGTCTGGCGGATTATGAACAAAGGGGCTCGCATGCGCATTCCGGCAAACATGGCTGTTGTGAAATGATGATGGGTCATATGGGGCACACGGGACAGGATGCCCAATCAGCAGAGCATCTCCAGCATCTCTTGAAACACCAGAAAGAAATCGGGCTGACGGAGGAACAGGTGAAGAAGCTAAAAGTCATTGAACTGGACTTCGATCGCGCACGGATCACATCCGAAGCGGAGATCCAGGTTGCTGAACGGGAATTGCGGGCATTAGTGGAGGATGAGAAGACCGATCTATCCGTAGTCGAAGCCAAAGTGAAACAAAGCGGGTCGCTGGATGTGGGACGGCGGATGCTGGCGTTCAAAGCCCGGCACGATGCGCTCGGGGTCCTGACTCCTGAACAACGAGCCAAGGGAAAGGATGGCCATGGAAATAAGATGCAAGGTGCGCACGGAGGGATGCAGGGGATGATGGGCAGCCAACATGGTGGTTCACCCGCCGCAGGCCACTAGTCGTCGAATCAGCCATAACCTTCCAACAGGCTGGTAAATTTTTCAGTATCCTGCTAGAGGATCAGAGATGGTTGATGCCGGACAGACAATACATCTGAATATCAATGGGCGTCCGGTGTGTGCCTCACCCGGTGAGACGGTCTATCAGGCTGCCAAGAAAGCCGGGATTTCGATCCCCAGCCTCTGTGTCTCGCATCACCTCGCTCCCTTCGGTTCCTGTCGACTCTGTATCTGTGAAATTGACGGGCAGTCCGGGACTCCCGCTTCCTGTACGACTCCGGTGAGACCCAATATGGTCGTCCGCACCGAGAGCGACCTGCTCAGGCGGCATCGCCACAACATCATCGAACTATATTTGTCTGAACAGCCTGAAGGCAGCGAGAGGTCAGGGCCATTACGCGAACTGGCGCTCGCATGCGGCGTCGATAGAGTTCGGTACCCCGACGGGGCGCGCAGCAAGCGCGCTTCCGTGCGCGATGACTCGAATCCGTTCTTCATCTTCGACAATGCAGCCTGTATCTCCTGCGCCCGCTGTGTGCGGGCCTGCGATGAAATTCAAGGGACTCATGCCTTGACGATGTTCGGGCGGGGGTTTGCAGTGAGGCCTACAGCGGGGGGGGGACCCTTCATGAGCGAGACGGGAGCGTTTGCCGCATCCAACTGTGTCTCCTGTGGTG
>CAZGYZ010000326.1:0-2922 GCA_964530675.1 uncultured Nitrospira sp.
ACTATAGCAAGCGGTTTTTTCGAGAGTCAATCCGGCGAGGTGCGCAATCCGTGAAACGTAAAAGGTGAAAGGTTTCGGATCGAGCTTGAGCTGCCCTCCCACGTTTTACCTTTTACTTCTTACTTTTCACGGTTCTATAGACCAATCAGGAGATGGAGAAGATCACTTCAATTTCGACGGGGGCCCCGCGGGGCAACTCAGCAGCCCCCACAGCCGCACGGGCATGACGACCAGCCTCTCCAAAGATCTCAACCAGGAGGTCCGAGGCGCCGTTGAGAACTTGGGGCTGTTGTATAAAGCCCTCGGCCGACGCCACATGCCCGACAACCTTCACGACTCGTGTGATACGGTCCAACGTCCCAAGTGCCTGCTTGGCAATCGCCAGGGCATTCAAGAGAGCAAGCCTAGCCGCCTCCATCCCCTGCTCGACCGTCAGATCACGCCCAAGCTTGCCGGAGAAGGCCAACTGTCCGTCTCGCATAGGAAGAACGCCGGACAAGAATAAGAGGTTCCCGGCCTGGACCGCCGGAACATAGGTCGCCAACGGTTGCGGCGGCGGGGGCAACTCTAAATTTAGTTCCTTCAGTTTGCGTTCGTAGGACATCGCTGCCGAATGTTCAATGGTGAATAGTGAATGGTGAATGTTCGGAAATCATCAGATCAAGTCCGACTCCGACAATTCAACATTTACCATTCACCATTCCTAATTCCTAATTCCGCTTCACGCGAAACGCGTGCTACCCAGCGCGAAGGGCATCGAGAAAACTTTCACCAACAGGAAGTTGCCCCCCTTGCAGAGCTTCCACAATGGTATGTCCAAGATCGGCAGCAGAAGCTCTGATGCCAAGATGAACCCCATAGGCCAATTTGGGCCCAGTGGCCAAAAGCGGGACATATTCCCGCGTCGGGATCTGATCCGCCTTCGTCATATCCCGTCCATGATCGCCCGTAATGACGAGCAGGTCGCCTGGGCGAAGCTGCTCCAACAATCCGGATAGCTGTCGATCAAAATCATGGAGAGCCGCTGCCGACTGTGCCGCACCCGCTTCCAGGACATCGAGCCCGGCAAAAATCAATCCACGGGGAACCTTTTTCAACATCCCCGTCACCTCAGTAAGTAATGAGGCCCAGTGCGCAACGGGAACCGAACGAGTGAGCCCACGGCCACTGAAGAGATCGCCGACTTTTCCTACCCCAATCAGGATCTGGCTCACACGATTGAGCACATCAAACATGGTCAGCCCTGGTGGCTCAAGCACGAACTCACGGGATTGTGGGCTGAACTGCACCACACCGGCATCGCCTGAGAGAAGATGGGCGGACACACGCAAAATACCCCAGGGATCCTTGAGCAATTTCCTCGCATCCCGGCAGCGCTGAAAGAACTCGTCCCGTCGCATAGCGCTCTCATGCGCCGCCACATGGCAGGTTCGCAGTCCATCCGTCCAGACGATCAACGCACCAGACGACAGATGTTCAGCCTCACACTCGCGAAGCATGGCGACGTCGGACGAGCGGCGATTGCCGACAATCTTCCGCCCAAATACCTGTTCAAGCGCTGCGACCATGTCAGGAGGAAACCCGTTTGGGTACAGCGGCCCGGCAATGTCCGTGGGATGACCGGCTATTTCCCAATAGCCGGCTATGGAATCCAGGCCCTTCGAAAGGAATCCAAGACGACCGAAACATCCTTCCGGCTGCCCCATCACCCTCACACCTTTGATATTTGTAATATGGCCAAGTCCGAGCGCTTCCAGCGTGGGGAGATCGAGTCCCCCAACGGCATCAGCCAGATGGGACAAGGTATTGGAACCGGCATCGCCGTATTCCGCCGCATCGGGCATGGCCCCAACACCGAGTCCGTCGATTACCAGCACAATCACACGAGAAATCATGCGCGCACTATAGCAGAAGCGAGAGGCATCGGATACGTTCCTCGTGAAGCGGAATTGGGAATGTTGAATGATGAATGTTGAATTATCGGATCGGCAGCAACTGACTGCGCGATAGCATCTGATGAATTCCGGACACTCAACATTCAAAATTTAACATTTAACATTCGGCCGATCAACTCGGCGATTCCAGCAGAAGCGTTCATGAATGAAGCTCCCCGCAGCAAGCTGCGGGGTATCTTGCGGAATTCTCCGAAGCCACTACCCTCCTTCGCCAAGGCTTCGGAGGGTTCTCTCCGCCTTCATCCCCGTAGCAAGCTACGGGGTATTCGGCGAAGGAGAATAATGCGGGCTATGAGGGAGATTGTCGTTGCAGCTTCCACTCGGCCATGATCGCGAGACTTGCGCTGGTGCCGATTCGATCCGCACCGGCCTCCAGCATGGCCAGCGTGGTCTTCCAGTCCCGAATTCCTCCGGAAGCCTTCACCTTGGCGCGACCGGCCACGGCGTCTTTCATCAGCTTCACATCTTCAACCGTCGCACCGGCGGCGCCGAACCCGGTCGAGGTCTTCACGTAGTCGGCCCCCGCCTCGACAACCAACTCGCAAGCCGTACGCTTCTCCTGAGGCGTGAGATAACAGGTTTCGAGTATGACTTTATGTTCAACGCCCGTGGTCGCCTTCACCACTTCAGCAATGTCCTGTCGCACATACTCTCGATCGCCCGACTTAAGCCGGCTTACATTGATGACCATATCTAGCACCCGCGCACCGCGCGCGACCGCTTCAACCGCTTCGGCAACTTTGGTCTTCGTCGTGTGACCGCCAAGGGGAAACCCGATAGGAATGCCAACCAGGATTGCGGTGCCAGCGACAGCTGCTACCGCTTCATCCACATAGCAAGGCGGGACAAAAATTACGGAAAACCCAAACTCCTTCGCCTCCTGGCACAGCCGCAAGACATCCATCTTAGTCGCGTCCGGCCGGAGCACCGTGTGGTCTATGAGATTCGGCACATTCCATTCAGACAT
>CAZGYZ010000327.1:0-2912 GCA_964530675.1 uncultured Nitrospira sp.
TCACACAGGTCATCGAAATAGTCAGACAATGGCATGGGCATCTCGGTCTGGATGAGGATCAACTCGAACAGGATTCTTCTCGTTTCGCTCGGATGTTACTGGCATACAACAAGGCCTATTTTGGCGATCTCAGTTTCACGGCCAGATCGGACTACGCGGGAGTCGGACTTCGCGGGGTGGTGAAAATCACCTCAAAGGGATTTGTCGATCGAAGCGGTAACGCTGTGCTGTTTCCAGGGATCTCGGCAGAGCTTGAAGTAAGCCCTGCCAACACAGTTCGCATGTCGGCCATCACGGTCGACTCTCAACGTGTCAGCGCCGATCTGATGCGCATTTTCCTGGAAGCCTTCTTCGATGCGGCCTATCGCGTGCCGGCCGTACATGGTGCAACGGCACTGCGAGTGGGACCGGACTCCCTGGAATTGCCCTACCCCGAATTTGATGCCAATCGTCCCATGATTTCACTGGAGGCCTTGGCCCGAGTGACCCGTGACGCCTTGCGCGCAGAAGCCGCTGTGACTTCGCTCGTGGGGAAAGCGGTGCGCGGTGGAAGTGTCTTCAGTACCCAGAACGAGACGCTTGCCGCCACGCTTGAAACAGCCGCAGGAGTGATGGCGAAGAAACTCGTCGAGCACGAAGGGTTCTGCTACTTCCAGGTCACACAGGGCTCGTAGATAGCGCACCACGAGAGAATAGCCGACGCACGCTGATACGCGGTTCGGCTGCCGTCGAACCGCCATTCAAGAAGGGCCCTCAGGGGGACACGATCATGAAATCCATTTCCGTTGCACTCAGCATGAGCCTCATCCTGCTACTCACCGGCTGCTTTGCGAAAATCTGGTTAAATGCCGGCAAGGTCCTGACCTTCACAATAAACTCCAACCCATCCATTTCCGGCATCATGTAATCGGTAATGATCAGCTGAATGTCCGGTGTTTCAGACACAGTCGTCAGTCCTTCTTTGCCGTTCCTGGCCACCACCGTCTGGTAGCCCTGTGCCTGCAGCATAAGCGCTAACAGCCTTGCGTTGACCGGATTGTCTTCAACGATCAGAATGGACATCGTGCTCGTTCCTTTCCCTCTCATGTACTAGGGTTGAGACAACGGAGTCAGGGTTTCCACCGCGCAAGGTCTCTCGGGCGATCAAGCGGCCAGTCCCCCCGAGGCGGTCTGCAGCGGACGATCATCCGTTGAGTTGGAAATCGAGGCCGGCGAACCGACCCAGCGCGCAAGGACCTCTGCCAACACCTTGGGTTGCACGGGTTTACTCAGGTAGTCGTCCATGCCGGCTGCGAGGCACCGGTCTCGATCCTCCTGCATGGCATTCGCCGTCATAGCGATAATGGGAAGTCGGTGAGGGGTAAGGGGTAAGGGGTAAGGGGCAGAAGAACTCGCCTCACCCCTCACGCCTAACGCTTCTCGCGTCTTTCGCATCTCATCTTGTGTTTCACGTTTCACGCTTAACGCTTCACGTCGCCTGATTTCCGCCGTCGCGGCGAAACCATCCATTTCCGGCATCTGGCAGTCCATCAAGACCGCGGCATAGGGGATACGCCGCAGGGCGTCGAGGGCCTCCAGGCCGTTGGCTGCAACATCCACACGATACCCCAACTTTTCCAGCATGCGTACGGCGACCTTCTGGTTGATGACGTTATCCTCGGCGACCAGAATCCTGACGGTGGCCCGCGCGGTCGCCTCGGCCAAACTATGTCGCGTAACCAGCGCGGGTCGCGCAGTCCGGCCAGCGGATTGGCCCTCGCAGGCGGTGGCCGGTGCGGATGGTGTGAGCACGGTGGTGAGACAGGCGTACAGTTGCGACTCACGCACCGGCCTCCTGAGATACGCGGCATATCCGGCTGTATGCGCCGCCTGGGCATCGCCACGCTGCCCCTGAGACGTCAAAAGAACGAGCCTGGTCGGCGCCAGCACCGGATCGGCCTTGATCGCCCTGGCCAGTTCCATGCCGTCTATCCCTGGCAGCTGCATGTTGATGATGGCGAAATCGCACGCGCCCCCCTGTGCCGCCGCCTTGCGCAACACCGCCAGGGCCTGCCGACCATCCTCCGCGATGAGGCACCGGGCGCCCCATTTCGTGGCATAGGATTCCAGAATGCGCCGGTTGATGGGACTTTCATCCACGATGCAGAGCTGTAGCCCTCGCAAATCCTGGGACTCCATGGCCGCCACCGCGGCTGTAGCCTGCGGCTGTTTGCCGAGCTGAACCGTGAACCAGAAGGTGCTCCCTTCGCCAAGTTTGCTGTCCACACCGATGTGGCCGCCCATGAGCTCCGTGAGCTGTTTGCAGATGGCCAGCCCCAACCCGGTGCCTCCGTATTTACGCGTGATCGAGCTATCGGCTTGAGTGAACGATTGAAACAGATGTTCTTGCGCGTCAGGGGACAGACCGATGCCGGCATCTTTCACCTCAAGCCGCACCATGGCATCGGTATCGGTTTGGTGGAGCAGTGTGACGGACAGCACCACATCGCCTTGTTCCGTAAATTTGATGGCGTTCCCCATGAGGTTGAGCAAGATTTGGCGGAGCCGTCCTGGATCGCCGCGCAGGACGGCCGGCACATCTGCGTGAAAAAGGCAGGCTAGGTTCAGCCCCTTGCTGGATGCACGCTCGGCCAACAGGTCCACCGTCTCGTCCACTGCCGTGCGAAGATCGAAGTCGATGATTTCCAAGTTCATCTTGCCGGCTTCAATCTTGGAAAAATCGAGGATGTCGTTAATGACGGTGAGCAGGTGATCGCTGCTGATGCGGACGGTCTCGGCGAATTCCCGCTGTTCCGGCGTGAGGTCTGTATCGAGCAGGAGGCCGGTCATGCCAATCACCCCATTCATGGGAGTGCGGATTTCGTGACTCATGGTGGCTAAAAACGCCGACTTCGCCAGCAGTGCAGCCTTCG
>CAZGYZ010000328.1:0-2911 GCA_964530675.1 uncultured Nitrospira sp.
CGCGTCACACACCAGCTCCCCTTGTGCAAATAGGGGAGCTGAGTTTATCATGGCGCCCGCAACGACAAGCCCCCTTACACTGGAGTAGGACGCATGAAAAAGAAACCGGCAGCGGCTGAGTCATCACCTGCAACTAGAGTTGAACGGGACACAATGGGCGAGTTGGCCGTACCGGCCACAGCCTATTATGGCGTACAAACCGCGCGCGCCATCGAGAACTTTCCAATCAGCTCGTTGAGGTTCCCTCGCGCCATGATCCGGGCGATGGGGATGATTAAACGCGCTGCCGCGACGGTCAATCAGTCGCTGGGCCTCCTCGACAAAAAACCGGCGGATGCGATCAACCAGGCAGCGACCGAAGTGGTCGAGGGTAAGCTCGATGCTGAGTTTCCTGTAGACATTTTCCAAACCGGTTCTGGCACCTCGACGAACATGAATTGCAACGAGGTGATCTCCAACCGTGCCACAGAGCTGTTAGGCGGAGCGCGAGGCAGCAAGTTGGTGCATCCAAATGACCACGTCAATCTTGGGCAATCCAGCAACGACGTGATTCCCACAGCCATTCACATAGCCGCTGCTGAAATGATGCAACAACAGCTCATTCCGGCCCTCACCTGCCTGCAGAAATCACTCGCCCGCAAAGCCAAAGAGTTCGACAAGATCGTCAAGATCGGCCGCACCCATTTGCAGGATGCGACGCCTGTGCGGTTGGGCCAGGAATTCGGCGGCTATGCGCGCCAGATTGAACTCGGCATTCAACGGGTCAAGCGTGCACAAGAATCACTCAGTGAAGTGGCGCTCGGCGGTACCGCAGTCGGCACAGGGCTCAATTGCCATCCGAAGTTCTCCGCCAGGGTGATGGCCATCATTTCGAAAGAGACCGGCTGCACATTTACTGAAGCAAAAAACCATTTCGAAGCCCAATCTGCTCAAGACTCGTTGGTCGAAGCGAGCGGGGAGTTGAAGACGATCGCCGTGAGTCTCATGAAGATTGCCAACGACATTCGCTGGCTCGGTTCCGGCCCGCGATGTGGACTTGGGGAGATCAATCTGCCGGAGACACAACCAGGCTCATCCATCATGCCTGGCAAGGTCAACCCTGTGATCGCCGAATCGGTGACGATGGTATGCGCGCAGGTGATCGGAAACGATGTGACGGTCACTGTGGGAGGGCAGGCAGCCAACTTCGAACTGATCGTCATGCTGCCAGTTATGGCCTATAACCTATTACAATCCATCGAACTTCTCTCGACCGCCTCACATAATTTCGCCATCAAGTGTATCGACGGGATCAAAGCCAACGAAGAACGCTGCAAGAGCTTGATTGAGGAAAGTTTAGCGATGTGCACGGCCCTGGCTCCGGAGATCGGATACGAGGCTGCTGCAAAACTCGCCAAGGACGCCTACAAGTCCGGCAAGACTGTGCGCCAGATGGCCAAAGAACAAAAGGTCCTTCCGGACAAACGACTCACCGAACTGCTCGACCCCTGGCGTATGACCGAACCAGGCGGGCCGGTGGGAAGTGCAGGAGGGTAGAAGAAGGGGTAGAGGGATAGCGGGTACGGGGGTAGAGGGGTAGAAGAGGAGGTTGAAATTCTGCTTGTTCGCGGAATACGCCGCGTACCTTCAACACCGATCTCCGACCGGGTGAAGAGAAGCGGGGAAATGTTGCTGGCCCCTATTGACCACTTGCCTTGCGAGATGTTGTGTAGCCCTCAGCCTAAACACCTGACCTAATCACTTGAGTACTTACGTTCTTAGAATCAAATTAGATTCAGCAGAATCATTTTAGATTCAGACAGAATGATCCAGTTGGACCGCACACTGTGTGGAAGAGCTGTGATGCGTATCTGTTAATCAACGCTCCCATCCAATCGATTTGAATTTTACGGAACCCCTCATCAGCACGACAACATTCTGGCCTAAAGCTTGCTGAGGTGTGGTCTCAAAATAATCTAAATGAACATGTAGCTGCATGCGGATATAATTCTGTTGCCCAGTTGAAATATGTACTGAAAATCCTATTGACTTTTTTCTTCACCTTCCTAATTATCCGAAAATTTTTGAGTCCCTTGCTCGATTTGGCAAAGAGAGACGTAGTTGCGTATAGACTTCCCGTGGTGTGACCCAGTAATGCAATTTCACATGGTTCGGCGAATCATCTCCACTCGCGCGCACGGCCCTCTCAATGCAATCACTCACAATTTGACTCCTCAACGCGCGTCTATCATCACTCAGCCTGGTCGATCGGGCCGATGCCCTTCATAACGCCTCTGGAACGGGACCCTCGCGCAGACCATTCCCGATCCTCCATCGCCAAGTCGCTTGATAGATATGAAAGCATGTGTCGATCGCGACCATATCCGGCGCTGCTCCTAAGCATGATGCTCCTTGCCAGGCTCGCCGGCTGTGGACCTGCTTCGTCCGACAACGCACCGGGCCTTGAGTCTCGTGCGAGCGTGGACGGGTCGTCTCTGTCCAAGCAGGGGCTGTCATCACGCAATGACGCATTCACCCCGGCGGCGAATCCCTTGCCCCTTGCCTCAGTCAATGGGACAGGCTCTGCCTCAGGAATAGGGACAGCTTCAGAAGGGAACAGTCCCGGCCAGGGGGACAAACTGTCCAAGCCTGCTGGTATGCCCATTATTGAGACCGGTGGACGCGACAAGTTGCCTGTTCCCGGCATACCAGACGCGATAGCCAAAGGGCTCGACTCGCCGGATGCCCGTACGCGGCTTCAGTCCATGAACTACTGGGAAGCGCAGGGAACAAAGGCGCCGCTTGATCCGCTGTTCGCGGCAATGGATGACGAGGACGAAGCCGTGCGGGCGAAGGCGACGGAGATCATCGAACGGTACTGGGACGCTGAGCATGAGGGGAAGCGGAAGTGAATAGGAAAGAGCGAAGAAGT
>CAZGYZ010000329.1:0-2910 GCA_964530675.1 uncultured Nitrospira sp.
GCCCTTCAGGCAGTGAAAGACCGCTCGATCGACACGAAGGATAAAAGTGCCGGCCTGATTGTCACTAGCTGGCTGGAAATCCCGATGCCTGGACGGGCTTTTGGTGTTCTTCAACGCGACTTGCCGGATAGTAAAGATCGGTCACGTATCACTCTTACAGTGAAACGACTCGACGACGTGACAAAGATCAGCTTCGTCGAAGACCGGCAGCGGTGGGTGTTCCGGGGCGGCTCTCGCCTCTTTGGCTGGGCTTCGGCAGACCCTTCAGAAGAGGTGATGTACGATATCCAAAACCGTCTTGACAGCAAGTTGAAGGAATACGGATGTTCGCTCACGTAAGATTCAGTTCTCTTATGATATTGATCGGGCTTACGTTGTCCACTGACGTGTTCGCCGCCGAGCGCATCTGGGATAACGACCTCAAACGCTATCTCACCGAAGAAGAGACAAACCACGCGGAAGTCTTCATGACCGAGGAAGAGGCGGTCAAGATCATGTTTCCCAAGTCGGAGCGAATCCGCAAAGCCGTTATTCGCCTGAGCCAGGAGAAGAAAGATGCGATCGAACAGCGCATCGGCTGGAAATTCCCGGAAGAATCGTTTGACGTGCATATCGGTGAAACCGGCGGCAAGATCGACGGTTACGCCATGGTCCACAATACGATCGGAAAACACAAACACATGACCTACATGGTCGGGGTCGATACGAAAGGCGCCTGTACGGATGTAGAGTTGTTGGTGTTTCGAGAGGCCAAGGGCAGCGACGTCGGAAGAAAACGATTCAATGCGCAGTATGAAGGCAAGACGGTGTCCGACCCCATTCGCATTAATAAAGACATCATCAACATCAGCGGCGCCACGATGTCGGTTCGTTCAATCAGCGCCGGCGTCAAGCGTGTGCTCGTCCTCATCGATGAATTCTATTTGAAGCCTGCCGGGCTCGGCAGCGATACCGTAGCAATAAGGAAATCGGAGCAGGGGATCTTCGGTTCCATCTTCGGAAACTAACAGGGGCAGACGACATTCTCACCCATGCGCAACTTCAACACCCGCTTCCGTCTCCGCGACTCCGACCGGCACATCCGGCTGGTCTATACCTTCTTTCTCCTCTTGATGTTGGCCGGCTTTACCTTTTCTTTTTTCTGGGCCCACAGCATGACAGGGCTGTCGCCACAAGGCATCGCCAGTCACTATCGGGGATCGGATGCCACCTTCGGCGAACCGATGTCGTTCAGAGAGCTGGCAGAAATCACCCACTTCCACCTCTTCACGATGCCGGTTGTGTTTATGATTCTCGTGCATGTGCTCTATCTCACCAGCGCCGGCAACAGACTGAAAATCATCACGACCTGGGTCTCGTTCGGTGGAGTGATCTTGGATCTGGTCTCTCCCTGGCTCATCAGCTACATTTCGCCCATATTCGTCTTAACCATGCTGACAGGCGATACCCTCATGACAGTGGGTTTTCTCATCATGATGGTCATCCCTCTCTACGAAATGTGGATCTTGAACCAGCCGCTGTTGGCAGGAAAACACGGGAAAGAAGAATGAGCTAACGCGACGACACTCGGCACAGACTGCGGCCAGAGGTTTTTCACCCAGAGCCCAAGATCACAAGAGTGGTCTTGGGCTTGTTGTTTTTCTTGGAGGAATGACGATGGAACAGCGGGTCTGTGAGACCATCCACCCTGGGATTATTACGATGCAAGCTATGCTCAGAAAGATCGACCGACTCCGACTCCCCTTGGCCTCACGCCGTGACGTCGAAAGCATTCTGGTCCGCCAGGTCGGCAGGGAAATCGATCGCGCACTCCCCTGGCAGACAGGCCACGGGCGACGGACCGCCGCCATTGCCCTCATGATCGGACAGGCAGTGGCCCTCGATGCCAATGAGTTGCACGACCTGGAGCTCGCCGCCTTGCTTCACGATATCGGGCTCTTGATGCTCCCGGCCCGCCTCGCCGAAAAGAGGGACTCCCTCGATCCCGAGTCCTATGTCGCCATTCAGAATCATTCCCGGCTTGGAGCGACTCTGCTCGAACCGTTTTCTTTCTTGAGAGAGGCGTCGATCCTCATCGCTCACCACCATGAACGCTGGGACGGATCGGGCTACCCCTATGGCATCAGAGGGGCCTTCATCCCTCTTGGAGCCAGGATTCTGGCCATCGCCGACGCCTTCGACGCCATCCAGGTTCCCGATGTTCCTTGTCCAGATACACGCAACAAGATCGCGCTCAGGATTCTGCTCGTGGCTTCAGGGACACAATTCGATCCCACGCTGGTCCCTGTGCTGTGCCGCCTCCTGGGCCAATCCGGTTCTTCTTCGCAATTGGGACAACTAACGGAAGAGAGTTTTTCGCTTTGAGCGTGATTTTACTGGCCATGACAACCGGTGCCTGACACACCGGCAACGGAGTGGGAGTAGCGCCCTCCCACTTCGCGGGCGGGGGGTCCCTCGTCCTCCCGAGGCCCCCCGCCCACCCATTTCTGTCATTCCGGCAGGAACCCGGAGAAAGGCCTGCTCTGAAAATGCCGTCATTCCCGCGCAATCGGGAAGCCAACGCTCCATGGGTCCCCGCCTTCGCGGGGACAACTCGATCCCGGATAATCCTGGCTACGTCGTTGTCGATGGAGGACCACCATGTACGTCTGTCTCTGTAAGGGCTTTCTGGAGGCCGAGTTTCAGGACCTTGTCACACGATATGCTGGGTCGCCGGATGCCATCAGACATGCGATGGGGCTTGATGAATCCTGCTGCGGCAAGTGTGAGGCGCAGACAGATGACCTTATCAATGACGTTATCCGCATGAGAATACAGTAGGAGATGACAGCCAACCCAAGTCCTCAAGATGATCGCGAGAGCGAGGTCCGTTGTACGTGCGGACACCTCCTCTTGAAATTGACCGATGAA
>CAZGYZ010000330.1:0-2898 GCA_964530675.1 uncultured Nitrospira sp.
AGATCGGCGGGATCGTGATCGTCATCTTCGGCCTCTATTTGTTGGGGGTCTTGAACATCAGTTTTCTCAAAATGGAGCATCGATTCCAATTTAGAAACCGACCGGTCGGGTATCTGGGATCGTTCTTGATCGGCATCGCGTTTGCCGCCGGCTGGACGCCTTGCGTCGGGCCGGTGCTCGGGACCATCTTATTGTATGCCAGCACGACCGAGTCGATGATGAACGGGGTGTTGTTGCTGACGAGCTATTCGTTGGGCTTGGGGCTGCCGTTGTTTCTCACGGCCTTGGGAGTGGATCGCTTCCTCGCGTATTTCAAGCAGGCGCGTGTGTATTTATGGGGTGTCTCCACGGTGAGCGGAGTGATGCTCATCATCGTCGGCGTCATGATATACGCCAATAGCCTCACGATGATTACCGGGTTTCTGGAACGGTATGGGATCGGCTGGTATCTTGGGCAGTAATCGTAATGCTCAATGTTTAATGTCGAATGTTCAATTGAACATTGAAAATTTCGCATTGAACATTCCTTTTAGACTTTAGACTTCCTTCCCATGCCCACTCTGTCTGACGTCAAATCTTACGATGCCTTGGTGGTCGGCATGGGGCCAGCCGGCGCCACCGCTGCCTATCAGTTGAGCAAAGCCGGCCTGTCTGTGCTCGGGCTCGACAAGGCCACACATCCACGATACAAAGTCTGCGGCGGCGGGTTGTCTGCCCGCATCGACCGCATTTTGGAAGAGGATTACAAGTCGGTCGTCGAGCATACGGTTTACGGCATACAGTTTTCTTACCGCGGTGCGGATCCCTTCTGCCTCGATTCTTCCAGCCCGATTGCCTACATGGTCATGCGCGACCGGTTCGACCATTTCCTTCTGGAGAAGGCGAGGCGAGTGGGCAGCGAGGTGCACGAAAGCGAGTCGGTGACGTCCTGTCGGCAGCTCCCCGACGGCATCGAAGTGACGACGGATCGGGGCCGGTATCTGGGCAAGGTTCTGATCGGGGCGGATGGGGCGAACAGCTTAGTCGCGCAGCAGTTGTTCCCGGGATGCCGGAGCCGTCGGATGGCAACCCTGGAGAGTGAAGTTCCAATCGGGCTTGCGCCCCATTATCCAGGCACCGGACGTGCGCTCATCGATATCGGCGCGACGCCCGCGGGCTATGCCTGGATTTTTCCAAAGCAGGAACGGCTCTCGGTCGGCGTGGGAGATTTGCGCGGAGGTCTCGCGAGCCCGAAGAAAATTTTCGATCAGTTCGTGCGGGATGAAAAAGGGTTAGCTCCGTGGAAGGTGCCACAGCCGGTCGGCCATCCACTTCCTGTCTTCAGTGAGGATAACTTGGCCAAGGGTGATCGGGAGTCAGTGGGATTGGTGAGTGGCCAAGCCTTGCTGGTGGGAGACGCCGCGCACCTGATCGATCCCCTATTCGGTGAAGGCATCTATTACGCGGTGAGGTCCGGACAGTTGGCTGCAGAGTCGATCCTAAAGCAGGTCCATGATCAGCGACGGTCGTTGGCCGATTACGAAGGGGCTGTCCGGCGGGAGATCTACGAGGAGTTTCGGGTTGCGGCCCGCATGGCAAGCATCGTCTATTCGTATCCGCGCCTCTGCCACCGACTTCTGTCCCGCTATCAAAATATCGTCTTGCTCTACTACGACGTGCTCCGCGGGCGTGAGACGTACCAAACGTTTTATGTCCGTGCAAAGGGTATAGCCAAAGCCTCTGCTAAGGAACTGCTCCTCGAAGCTCTTTCGCTCCGTTGAATCTAGCAGGATGCTGAGAAAGCCCGCCAGCGGAAGAAGACTGTTATTTGGTTTGTCTTGTTTATTTGGTTGAACGAAACTAACCAGATGAACCAAATCAACCAGATAAACTAAACAAACTAGATGAACCAGACAGACTAGGCTTGTGTCAGCACCAGGCGCCTAGACGGCAGCTGACAAAAGGCTGGCGCAATGACATGGCGGAAGGGAGGCGGAACGATTCAGCCGGGCCAGAGGGGATGAGACCGGCGGCAAGACTCGGTTGATTTTCCGACGGGGGTGCAGACGGCTGAGTAGAGGGAGGCGTAGGTTCGGCCTTTTTGGCTAACAGCGTCGCAGATTTCCCCCCTCCAATTTTTGCGAGCAGACTGTTTCCGTCGCTGGAACTTGTACTGTTCGGGTATTTTTCCGCCAGCAGCGTCAGCTTTTCGCTGGCCCAATCGTCCGCGCCCAAGTCGTGGTAGCTGAGTGCCAAAAAGTACAGGGCATCGGGCGCGACCGACTTGTCAGGGTACAGTTTCATGATCTGTTCGAAGCGATGTGCGGCGGCCAAATATGAGCCTCGCCGATAATAGAATTGGCCGACGAAGAGATGGGTCTGCGCCAGGAGGTCGTGGCATTCTTGGATTTTCTGGAGCGCCGGGCCATCATATCGGCTTCCCGGAAATTCTTTCCGTACCCGTTCGAAGGCTTCGAGGGCTTTCTGAACTGGGCCTGGATCACGCTGGATGCCCTTAGTCAGTTTCATCTGGCTTTCGCCGACTCGGAACACCGCATAGGAGGCCAGGATGTGGGTGCGATGGAGATCGAGGAAATGGTTAAACTCGACGATGGCCTCCGCATATTCCTCTTTCTCAAAGAACGCCTCTCCTCGCTTCATGATGACGTTGGGGTCGTAGTTCTTTTTGACCCCATCGCCCAAGAAAATCTGCTCGTCGGTGCCGCTGAGGGCTTTCTTCGCGGTATCCTGACTCTTGGGTGTACTGGAACAGGCGGTGGTGACAGAGAATGCCGCGACACAGAGGCCGATGGCCACGGTCATTCGTAGCGCAGCAGTTGGGCTAAAGGGGAAGTGTATCATCACTGCCCAAAAATGTAGCAGGAGCCCTGGCTGAATGCAAGGTTTTGACGCCATCAA
>CAZGYZ010000331.1:0-2873 GCA_964530675.1 uncultured Nitrospira sp.
ACAGACGAAACAGACCAGACAGACCAAATGAACCGGATTGACTAGGGATCGAAGTGAATACTGAGGGGAATCAGCTCTTGAAGCCGTTAGGGTTGCCATTCTGCCAGCGCCAGGTATCAGCACACATTGCACTGAGGCCGCGCTCCGCACGCCAGCTCAGCAGATTAAAGGCCCGTTGCGGATCGGCATAGCAGGAGGCAATGTCACCGGAACGTCGTGGCGCAATTTTGTAAGGAATAGATCGGCTGCTCGCCTGTTCAAATGCTCTCACGATATCCAATACGCTGTATCCTGTACCAGTTCCCAAATTTACGATCAGACATTCGTCGTTCTTCTTTAATTGTTCCAATACGTTTAGTGCCTTGAGATGCCCCAGAGCCAAATCCACGACGTGGATATAATCACGCACCCCCGTCCCATCCGGAGTGGGGTAATCGTTGCCCCATACGTTGAGATAGGCTCGTCGTCCAACCGCCACTTGCGCGATGAAGGGCAACAAATTATTGGGAGTGCCCTGCGGATCCTCTCCGATCAAGCCGCTGGCATGGGCGCCCACTGGGTTGAAATAACGCAGAATGGCGAGCCGCCAAGAGGCATCGCTGCGGTGCAGATCGCGCAAAATCTCCTCAATCATCAGCTTCGAACGGCCATAGGGATTGGTGGCGGAGAGCGGGTGATCTTCAGTGAGTGGTAGCCGTTGCGGATCTCCATAGACGGTGGCAGAGGAGCTAAACACCAGACGGTTCACCCCGCACTCCCCCATCGCCTCCAACAGACGCAGGGTGCCGACCACGTTGTTGTCGTAGTAGGACAGAGGCTGAGTGACCGACTCTCCCACCGCCTTAAGGCCGGCGAAGTGGATCACCGCTTTGGCCCCGCTCTCACGCAGGGCCGCCACCAAGGCGCCACGATCGCGGATGTCGCCTTTCATCAACCGAAGCTTTTTCCCGGCGATGCGCTCTACCCGCGCCACTGCCTCGGGGTGACTATTGCAAAAGTTGTCGAACACCGTGACATCATAGCCCGCGTCGAGCAGTTCCACGCAGGTATGCGATCCGATATAGCCTGCCCCGCCGGTCACGAAAATCATGAACGCCTACCTCATGGAGAGATGACATCAGCCTATCCAGGGGAACGAACAACGTCAAGAAATGATGAGGAAATGTTTGGACGGTTGATCTGGTTCATTTAGTTTGTTTGGTTGAACGAAAATAACCAGACGAACCAATGAAGCTCCCCGCAGCAAGCTGCGGGGTATCTTGCAAAATTCTCCGAAGCCACTACCCTCCTTTGCCAAGGCTACGGAGGGTTCCCCTCGCCTTCATCCCCGTAGCACGCTACGGGGTATTCGGCGAAGGAGAATAACGTTTTTCGTACTAGGCTTGAGGCTTCTCTGAAGCTCCAGACGGAGGTTCGCCGGAGAATTTCTTGTGGAGAAGTTTTCGTCCGAGGATCGTAATCCCCAATGCGAGACAGAGTGAGACAGGAACGAACAATGCGGCGGCAATATCCGCATTGCGCAGCCACCCCATCTCATGAAGCCCCTTGAAGATATAGGCCATGAGCCCGCTGAGATAGTAGGCGATCACAATAACCGACAAGCCTTCGACCGTGTACTGGAGGATGGCCTGGCTCTTCGTCGTCTTGTCGACGCTCATCAAGAGCGTCAGGTTCTGAGATTGCAGCATGAGATCGACGCGGGCACGAATAATAGAGATCGTCCCTTCAAACCCGCTACGAAGGGTGTCCATCCGCTTCAAGAGTTGTTGATAGCCCTCCGCCACTCCAGTAATCCCGCTGAGAACATACTCGGACATCGGACGGTAGTGTGGGAGTGTTCGTTCGTCGAGTGATGCCAGCGTCCGGTGGACGATCTTGTCGTAGGGGACAGAGGCGGAGAGCTCGAAATGCAACTTACTGGACAGCCGAGTGGTTTTTAACCAGTCTTGGGTCAGCCCACCGAGCCAGCGCTGAAGAGTCAGGGCATCAGCGTGGCCGATATGTCCGCTGATGATTTCACGTTGCTTCAAGTGCACCTGCTCAAACTTGTAGGCCTGATCGACCGCAGCCGAAAACAACGGCTTTTGCATAAGCAACAGATGGTAGTAGGTTTCGATCCGGACAATGGCATCAACGATGTCTTTCAGGTGAGACCTGCTGGACATGCCGGACCCGACACTGACCCAATAGCGCTCGCGCCCATGCTCATCCGGTGTAAAACTGGTGACCAGCGATGTCTCCTCATCGAGAATCCGGCTGCCATAGAGGATCGGACCGGGAAACTCCCGGCTAAACGCCTCACTGGCCGGCAAGGGTTCAGCCATCAGTACGATATCAAGGTGGCATACTTCCACTCCAAGCGGTGTGGTTGGAAACCGGTAGTCAGGGAAGGTCATCGGGCCAAAGGCTACCCCCCCAGCATAGTCGGATGGCATATGCCAAATTTGATAACTATAGTACTCCGTGTGAGCTTGCCAGATCACGATCAGCCGATCGCCGGTCGCCGCCGTCTTCATGCCGTAGCCAAACGCCTCTCGAATCACCATCGCGTCGGCAGAGACCTTCAAAGCCTCCAGGAAGGACCTGAACTCGTCACGGCTTGCCGGCCGCTGCACCGGTGAATCGTTCATGCGAAACGCTTTGTAGTGTACGTGCGCAGGGGCGTGTAACCGCTCGGCCCAGAGCATCTGTGGACGCTCGTGTAGCTTCCGTATAAGCTCGCCGGCATCCGGCTTGGTAATCTCGGGCTCAGCCATGCAATGACCCTGCAGGTGAAAAGAAAAACAGGAACCGCTGCCAGGCTACTGACTTGTCGGCAACCCTGTCAACTGATCGTTAGTCGAATAGGCCTTGAGCGGAGCACTGCACGACGG
>CAZGYZ010000332.1:0-2872 GCA_964530675.1 uncultured Nitrospira sp.
GACAGGATAGAATTAACGCCTTCCATAACGGCTGACATCCGATAGATTACGTATATTCACTCTCGCTCGCAGGATAGCCGCGCGCGACAGTCGAGACTGGCGTGAAAAGCGAGACGGTCTCACGGCTGAAGTGTTCGGATCATCGAACTCAGCACTCGGAACCCAGCGCTCAGCAGTTCGAGTCGCGCCTGTCGCGCACGTCTTGCTTGTCTCGCGCACCATTTATGAATGACGCTTCACGTCCAGGTAAAGGTTCCGAGACATTCTACCGACAAGAACAGTGAACCGCACTCGATATTGAGGACTGACTGCAACGTGGACACAGCCATACGTCACCCGCACGATGTTGGAATGATTGCGCAGCTCGAACAAACCTTAGTTGAACGGATCGACAAGCATCGGATCGAGCTTCCTGTCCTTCCGCAAGTTGCTGGCCGAGTCATGGCCCTGGCCAATGACCCATCAGCAGATGCGGTCCGCCTGTCTGCCCTCATTCACCAGGACCAGGCATTGGCGGCACATGTTCTGAGAATAGCCAACTCGCCCGCCTACATGCCGCGGACTCCGATTGCCTCGCTCCAACATGCCGTCGCCATGCTTGGCATGAGTCAGCTATCGGAAATCGCTGTTACGGTTTCTCTGAAGAATGTGGCAGTCAAGATTCCCGGATACGAAGCGGACATCCAGCAACTCTGGCGGCATGCGCTGGCCAGCGGGGCCTACGCGAAAGAGATCGCGCGCATGCGCCGGTACAATGTGGAAAGCGCGTACCTATGTGGACTCCTGCATGGAGTAGGGAAACCAGTCGTGCTCAAAACTGTCACGGACATTGCTTCAGAAATGCACATTCCACTCGACCCCGGCACAGTCGCCTCTTTCCTCGACGGCTATCATCCCCACGTGGGTAGCTTGATTGCAATTGAATGGGCTTTGCCTCCACAGGTCGCTGAGGCCATCACCTATTATCGGATCTATGAACAGGCGTCCGCTCATAAGCAGGAAGTGATGATGACCTGCCTGGCTGACCGGCTGGCGACCTTCATACTCGTTCCCAATTCATTCAACGACAGCACGCTTCGCGAACATAGTGTCTTTGCCGATCTCAATCTCTACCCCAACGATATTGACGCATTACTCAGCCTGAAAGAGAAAGTGCTCAATCTCGTAGACACGATGGCACAATGAGTACCCTACTTCACTATGACATTATCGTAATCGGGAGCGGCCCAGCCGGCCAAAAGGCTGCCATCCAAGGCGCTAAAGCGGGCAAACACGTGGCATTGATCGAACGTGAATCGGGCGTCGGTGGCGGCTGTGTGTATCGGGGAACGATTCCAAGCAAAACACTCCGCGAGAGCGCGGTGCAAGCGGATCGGATGAAACAATCCTCACCTATGCTGGATAGGCAAACCCCCGCCATCATCATGGTCTCTACCCTGATGCGTCGATTAGATGAAGTCGTCGCATCGCATGGCGACTATATGATGAACCAACTGACGCGCAATGGCATCGTATTGTTCCACGGCCGAGCCCAGTTTCTCACCGACCGCCTGATCGAACTGCTCACAATCGACGGCATCAAACAAACGCTCACCGCCGACACTATCATCATCGCCACAGGATCCAGACCTCGCGCGCCGGTCGAAATACCGATCGATCATGAACATATCCTCGACAGCGACTCGATTCTCTCGATGATCTATCTGCCACGCTCCCTGACCGTGCTAGGCGGAGGCATCATTGCATTGGAATATGCGTCGATTTTCGCCGCACTCGGCGTGCAGGTCACCATCATCGATCGGTCCGATCGCCCTCTTCAGTTTTTCGATGCAGAACTCGTGCAAACATTTGTGCAAAGCTTTGAAGAAAAAGGCGGCCGCTATTGTGGGGGACAATCGGTCGGCGAGGTCCGGTGGGATGGGATCTCTCAGGTCGTGGCAACGCTCAAAAACGGACAGGTATTTACGAGCGATAAGATGCTCGTGGCCTTGGGGCGGCAGGCAAATATCGAAGACATCAATCTCAGCGCAACCGGCTTGACCGCCACTGAAAAGGGAACCGTGGCTGTCAACGAACATGGCCAGACAGCCATTTCACACATTTATGGCGTCGGCGATCTGATCGGCCCCCCCGGCTTGGCCTCCTCCGCCATGGAACAGGGCCGGCGTGCCGTCTGCCATGCCCTGGGTCTCCCGGAAGGAGAGTCAGCCGACATCATTCCAGTCGGGGTATACACGATCCCCGAGATGGCCAGTATCGGGCTCGATGAAGCGGCAGCTCAAAAACGCTATCGAGAGGTCATGATTGGCCGGTCGAAGTTCAACGAAATCGCCCGCGGCCAGATCTCGGGTATTCGCAACGGTTTACTGAAGATGGTGGCCGATCCGACAGGAGAACGGCTCCTTGGCGTTCAGATTATCGGAGAAGGCGCGACAGAGCTGATTCATGTCGGACAGATGGCGCTTCAGCATGCAGCCACCGTCGATTCATTCGTTGAAAACATCTTCAACTTCCCGACGCTGGCGGAAACCTATCGCGTCGCAGCACTCGATATCGTAGGCCAACGTCAAAAACGCCTGGCTTCGGCAGCCGCATAAAACCCGCGCGACTGGCGGGAAAGGCGCGAAAAGCGAGCCCAGCCTTCAGCCTTCAGCCTTCGGGCTTCCCACTTCATGCTGTGCCGACAATCCCACGGCAAAAAAACGTTCGTCAATCACGCCAAGAATATGCCCTTGAAGCTCATCACGATACGGCGCGAAGCTCTCATCGTGGAGATACCGATTGACCGTGGGCGGCAACCGCCGCCGCCAGGCCTGGGCTGCCTGTCGCGCACCGTCTGCCGCAGGCCCTCTCTGCACAAGAATAGCGCGGA
>CAZGYZ010000333.1:0-2871 GCA_964530675.1 uncultured Nitrospira sp.
CTGTCACGAGATGAGGCACATAGGCCAGCAGCGACTGGGCGAATTTGTTGATGGGACTCAGGTTCAGAGCTCCTAACGCCGCAATCGAGGCCAGCACAATCACCGTCCAATAGATGCTGCGACCGACGAGGCGCGAGGGATCCGTTTTGACTCCACCCCGAAGGAGCGCGGCATTCATCCCCAGCCGATCGCAGAGACGGTCGAATCCGATCACTCGCAGCAGTCGCTCAATGAAGAACCCAAGTGCCCAGGCAGTGAAGAGCCCACTGAGCAGAAGAATGCTCATGGCGAGCACATTGGGGAGGATGGTCAACAGCTGCTGTCCGAGCAGTTCTAATGGCTTGAAGAGCGCTTGATTCATGAAGTTATCCATGAGTGCCTCTTGTGTCGAGAGTCGCGTGGTGCAATAGAGCCGGCGCTGCCGGTAGCAGCGCCGGCGGCTGCCAACGTTCAACCAGATAGGGCTTCATACGTTCGAACCTGTAGCACAAGGCTTCGACCTTCTGCTCTGCTTCTGTCGATGTCAGGCCTTGCGTGGCATGGACGAAGGAGGCGGTCCGACCTAAGTACAGGGGAGTGAGGGCTTTCAGGAGGTGATCGCGAGGCATAATCCGTTTGCGGTAGGCGATTGCCGCATCATAGACGACCTGGACCCACAGCTCATCCGGAATACGACAGTCGGTGTTGGATG
Source organism: uncultured Nitrospira sp. (assembly GCA_964530675.1). GTDB lineage: Bacteria > Nitrospirota > Nitrospiria > Nitrospirales > Nitrospiraceae > Palsa-1315. Next base: position 692 of record CAZGYZ010000333.1, read on the forward strand.
TCCCTTGGAGGTCACGGAGATGGGTGAAGGTGTCAGCAGCCAAGACTTGTCGCCAGATCGGTTCAAGATCTCTCAATCCCTGTCTGTAGTGCAACACCATCCGTTCCAGGTTGACATGGATCGGCTCAACCCCGACCTCGTGGGGAAATCCAAAGAGCGGAACCGGCTGCGATTCCTCCTGTCTGGACCAGAGACTTTGATGCTGTTCCATGAGGGCAAAGAGCGCTCCCATGACTTGCATCAGCATGGCTGACAGGTCGGCGGCAGGATCCTTCGGATTGTGGATTTTTGCGCCAAGGAAGCTTTGACAGACCCGTGCCCCGCTGGCAATCGCCTCCGTCGTCATCCAGATATCGATGCCAAACCGCGCCACTTCCGAATCCCAGACATGCTGGTCGAGATAGTGGGCCGCAAGGTCGCCGGAGAAACCGAATTCTCCTCCGATGGGTTGGCGGATCCGTTGTCCGTAGAGAGCCCTGGTGAGCGGGTAGGCGAGACTGTTGGTGATCGTGCCGTCGTATTTGTGGCGCAGATAGTAGGGCGCGACGTAGTCGTATCCCTCTTCTATGATCGGGCGGAGTAACAGTTCGATCCATTCCGGTGAAATGCTGCGGAGGTCCGCGTCGACGACCGCACAGGCCTTGGCCTTCAGTCGCCGCGCGATCTCGAAGATCGTCCGGAAGGCGCTGCCTTTTCCGGGAATGCCATGGTAGGGCGTGACGATCCGATGCAGGATGCTTTGCTGGTCGCCGATGAATGAGTATTGGAAATCGACGGCGGTACGGGCGACGATGGCCGGCGTTCCATCTGAAGAGCCTCCGTCGGAGTTGACCAGGACGGCCCGATGGCCTGGAAAGTGTTTGGCAAGGCCCACGCTCACGGCCCGCACGACATGCCCGACCGTGTCTGCGTTGTTGTAGCTGGGAATCCCAACGAGAATCTCCGTCGAGTCGATATCTTGGATGCGTGTTTCAGTTGCGGCAGTCAGTGGTGTGAGATTGGTGTTCATGACGGAATGGCGACCGATTCTGACGTGGGATCCCAGATGTGGTCCGCTTCGACGGCGTCGACCAGGCGGTCGAAAATGTCCGGCACGGCATGGGTCACGCGGCTCCAGTTGGAAATCATGGGAACGCCCAGCGGGTCGTCGAGAAACCCGTCGGTGGCCAGTTTCATGCCTTTCAAAAAGACTTCGACGGCTGTCCGCTCTTGATGCCGGTCGAAGGTGAGGCTGTTGATGGCCGCGTCGTTTTCATAGCGGCTGATCGCTTCTTGAGCGGCTTGCAAATATGTCGCCCGCAGGGTCTTGAGCACCCCGTCGGACAAGATGACGCCTTCGCTCGCCAGATTTCTAAAGAGCGATTTGGTAATATCGACGCACATTTTGAGGAGGCCGGCATCGGGATTGTGATCCGAGAGTGCCTGGTGTTTGTGATCATAGGCATCGGCAATATCGGCTTGGCAAATGCGGCGCAAGGCACAGTTCCGATAGACCTCCGCGAGCACCCCGATTTCGAGACCCCAGTCACCTGGAATTCTGTTGGTCCAGGCCAAGTCCCGTACCATGGCAAACTCGCCGGCCAGTGGGTAGCGAAAGCTGTCGAGAAACGTCAGGAGCGCGTGAGGCCCTACGAGCTGTTGAAGACTTCGGATCATGGGGGTGATGAATAGACGGGTCACTCTCCCATGGAGACGGTCCGTGACGCGGCTATAATAGCCCTTGCAGAATTCATAACCGAGATTCGGATTTGCAATGGGGTAGCAGAGGCGCGCCAGATATTCCCGATCATAGCTGGTGATGTCGCAATCGTGGAGGGCGATGACCTGGCTCTGGTTTCTAGCCAGCACATAGCCGAAGGCGGTCCAACAGCCTCGTCCTTTTCCCTGCAGGCCGATATCGAGGTTGTGATCCACCAAGAGCTTGAGGATGGATTGAATCCGCGCCCCGTCATTCCAGATCAGCCGCACTCGCTGAGGTAGTACAGAAAAGAATTGCTTGGCTAGGCGAAACTCCAAGGCCGAAGCTTGATCCAATGAAATGACGATTTCATTGAGGTAGGACACATTCTTGAGACTGTCCACGATGGATTTCAATGCCGGGCGGCCCAACTCTGCATAGAGCGAAGGGAGGACCAGGGCGATGGGGTTGACGCGACCATAGCGGCCTAACTCTCGCTCCA
>CAZGYZ010000334.1:0-2865 GCA_964530675.1 uncultured Nitrospira sp.
AAATCGTCGGCGTAAGCAGACTGTTATTTGGTTTGTTTGGTTTGTCTTGTTTATTTGGTTGAACCAGATTGATCAGATGAACCAAATCAACCGGATAAACAAAATAAACCAGATCAACCAGATGAACCAGACAGACCGCATAACTCCGTCCAGGCAAGGGTTGAGTGGCTTGTCTGGACGAAGTTATGCAGCTTCTGCCAGCAAGGTACGTGTGACGTGGAAGTGAGCGAGCAGCACATCAGGAGCTCGATTGAGAGCTTCGTAGTAGGCGCGTTCGAATCCGTCGCCCGAGATCGACGGGCGTAGCAAGAGACGAGCTTCGTTGAACAGGTGGTCGATGTTCTCCTCGGTGATATCGAAGGCCTCGTCGTTCAGCAGATAGTCGATCCGGACCAGAATGTCCGACACGGGATGCAGCCAGATAAACCAAGGATCCTTCAGCATCAGTTCGAACAACTGCTCTGTTGAGCCGATGCGCCCATGGATGTGCTCGTAGGTTTTCTGTTCTGCTGCAATGAGCACCAGGTTCAGTGCCAGGAGTTTCCGGCGCAAGCCCAGCAGCCGATGGCGAAGATGACGCTGGTGTTGAGGCTGCTGCATTAGAGGCCGACCCTGGTTCCGAATATGGCGAAGAGTTCTCCTGTGAGATGGCCGGTATCGGCTGGGTCGCCGGCCTCTTTCCGCCTGATGTAGTCGTTGAGGACGCGCCCGTTGACAGTCCTGTGGACGTGGGGCAAGCCGAGATTCATGTGGTAGCGTTCAACGGCACCGGCTACGCGGCTGATGAAGACCACTGTGCCATCGGACTCCTGCCGTTCGACAATCCCCACGTGCGTCAGCGGGTCGTTTGCCTTGCCATCACCGTTGTAGTCCCATGTGTCGTTGAAGAAGATGAGATCGCCTGGGTGAGCGACCGGGCCCTGGTGAAACGTGCCCTGTTGCTCTATGTGCGCATAGATGAGGCGGACGCCGTTTGCTTCAGGATCGTTCTCGCTGCTGCCGTACAGATCGATCCCGTGCCTGAGAAACACCGCACGAGTCACCCCTGCGCAATCGTAAGCAATGCGCCGGCCGTTGCTCTCGATCGTTTTGGCGCCGACGAGTTTGGCCGCTGTCTGGATAATCGCATTCCGGCTCGGCGCGCGCTCGACGGATCGACAACAGGGGCGCTCTATCGAGAGCGGCGGGCGAGGACGTTCGACCTGCGTGGCACAGCCTACGAGCGTCACGGTGGCGATAGTGGCTATGATGAAGAGGAATCGCATCTGCTTTAATCTTACGTTGACGAACCGGCCTTGGGCCATCTCCCTGAACAGATCGATATCTTCATGCCAGGTGACGGAACGTGACACAGTCTGAATCTTCAAATGATTTCTCACTCGCCGTGGTCGTGCACGCTGGTTGAGAGAGCCATCGGAGAGGAATGCTAGCACGAGGTCAGTCTCTCACCAAGGAAAGGAAACTTTGTTGCGCTGTCAGAGGAGCCGTAAAAGGTCAGACGTGAAAGGTGAAACGTGGGACTGCCGAGGGATTTTCCTACGAAAGCTTTCACCTTTCACGGATCGATGGACATCTATCACGTCAGGTCTTGGTGGGGGAACCGAGGGCCTTGTTGATTTCCCGGATGAGGCTCCGTTCGATTTCCGAGACCTCCTCCGCACTCACGCTGAGGATACGTCCACCCTGGGCCAGCTTTTCGAAGTCGGCTTTGACGTTGAGCTTGGTGATGTTCGAAGGGAGGGCATGCAGCGACAGCACGTATTGATTCCGTGAGCCTGGGACTTCAAGCGAGATAGGTGGAGAAACTTTCCGTTCCGTCACGTAGACCGCTTTCTGATCGGTCTTGATACTCACTTTGAAGTGGTATCCGTTGCGGCTGAGGGATTCTTCCACCATCTTGGCGACGGTACTCAAGGGGCGGGGGATGTCTTCAGTCTGGGCGCCCTTCTCCTCGACATGGATATTCTGCGCCGCTTGCGCTGCTGCGGTTTTTTGGACGTCGGCGCTCAGCTTTTTTGCCTGGGCTGTTTGTATTGCCAAATTGTCAGCGGCGGACTTCGCCTCGGCCTTGGCGCTTTCGGCCGATTGCTTCGCGTCGCGCAATTCCTGGTTCAGCAGATCGATCTGCTGATGCATGACCTTGTTTCCATCCTGCAGCGAGCTGACCACCGACTCCTGTTTGCTCAATTGCTTGCGAAGCGACTCATTTTCCGCTTTAAACGGCGAGTCGTCGGGCTTGCAACCGCTGGCTGAGATACAGAGCGCGACCGCTCCGATCCACAGGAACCATTGGTTTGAGTGGGTCTTATTGCGCACGTCATGTCCCTCCATTTGAACTTGAGGATTATCCACGCTTCGCGCCGGCTTGTCCACGCCGGATTCCGTGAATTGACCGTTTCCCTTTCCGGAAGTTATGCTCGACCTACGATGACTCGACTGACGGTTTTCCTTATCGGTGCGCTCCTCTTTGGTGGTTTCATAGCCACGTCGGGAGCATTGGCTGATTCGGATCGGCAGAGCGATGTCATCCCTGCTGAAGACTATGCCTTATACGACCAAGTGGTGACGAGTAAGTTTCTCACGTCAGCGACTCAGTCTGTCGTGATCGAACGCATGACCCGGCTCCGTCTCTCTCCGGATCAGGAGGGAGCGACGACCATCGGAGCTTTTCATGAGCAGGAGTATTTTGGCAGTAAACTCCCGGCTGACCTCATCCGGGAGTTCATCGTGGTCAATCGGCAACCAAGCAGGCTTGAAAGACAATTTCACTTTGCGGTCGGCTACCGGTTCGCCACGGAGGGCAGGCTCGAAGAGCCGGAGGTTTCTCTCCCACCGTACGGTTGGGGGCTGGGAGTAGCGGGACAG
>CAZGYZ010000335.1:0-2843 GCA_964530675.1 uncultured Nitrospira sp.
TCTCAATATGGGTCGACAGGTAGAGACTCGCATCCTGGCTCTGCATCATGAGAACTGATCGAGCAGCATGGGGTGGCGTTATCTTCGCTGAAAACTGGGTGCAGGCAAACGCTCGCGGCTTCAGCGGTCCCGCGATCTTTACCCAGCCGGTCGGGGGATGCGTACGGTACAAATGTGAGGCAGGCCCGGTAAACCCTTCCCGCCCATGTTCCTCTTCGTAGAGCCCATCTGGAATCCCGACGTGGGCTTGATTGGGAACCTTGCCTTTCTTGTTGAGATACATGGCCCGTCTCCCTTAGAGAAAGGCGCTCCTCATGACGCCTGCTTCAACGGCTTCTTTTCCATGGGGATCGGGAATGAATCGTAATCAATGATCGCTCGTTCGATACCAGAGGCCTGATCGCGTTCGATGTCTTTGTACAACGATTCAACCGTACTCCTGACAAACGTCTTCGCCATTTCGTCCCCATGCTGTCGTTGAGTCAATTCAATGAACATCCCGCTCCCTCGGAAGAGCGGATAGGTGAAACGTTGCTTGAGCGGTCCGAATCCGTCCCGTCCTACTTTCACGGGCCCACTAAATTTCACGCCGTGTTCTTCCCACTCACGACTCACCGCGTCGATGTCATCAACCTCTAAAGCGAAGTGCTGCACGCCCTGTCCATACTTCTCGATGAACTCACTGATCTGCGACTTCATGACTTTGTCCCGACCTTGCATCAGTGCAATCTTCGCATTGCCCCTCTGCACAACAACTGTGTCCATCGACGACTTGTCGCTACCCACATCCCGAGCCGACCAGATCACTTCAAAACCGAGAATCTTGGTGAACAGAAATTCCGCCGCATCGAGGTTTTCCACGCAGAGCGTGATGTGATCAATTCCTGTCGCGTGATTCATGGTGACGCCTCCTCTCTGCGGAACGGACTCACCCAAGCTTCAGTCCACCATCAGATGTTTTCAACTTCTACGCAGCCTCACTTTAACATAAAATATATATTGGATCATATTATATTAACATTGCTATTGAGACCATATAAGTAACTGTTAATGCAACATTAATGCCTCACAATTTATATGCTGAATTATATTATGGCAACCGATGGCAAACATATTTGATAGTTCAATGTAAAAAGTATATCATCCTAGCCAAAGTGAGCGTTCGAGCGTGTCCCTCAAAGGCCCATCCGTGTGGAATCCGGAGGTGACCTATGACGATCTATCTCGAGATGAGGAATTTCGTACTCGGACATAGGGCCATCAACAATGCATATCTTGATCGTTTCAAAAGTGGTGACCTCACCGATGAGGATCTTGAAGAATTCGCAACCGAGTTCTATAACTTTGCCAGGTTCTTTCCCCGAATCCTGGTGTCTCAGCTCGTGAATACCGAGGACGAAAAGGTTGCAGATGAACTGACCAAAGTCCTGTACTCCGAGTTGGGCGATGGACGAACCCACCTTCGCCACGAACTCCTCTATCGAGACTTCTTGCGATCCATCGGTATTGATGTCCATCGGGCCATGTCTCGCCCGATGCTTCCATCGACCTGGGCCTATATCGAGGGGATGGAACAACTGTACAGCGACGGGAACCACGCCAAGGCTCTGGGTGCATCCTTTGGTCTTGAGAACATGGCGATCACGATGTGGGATCACCTGATCCCTGGGCTCACGTACCTGAAAGCGGCTCGCTATCCTCACATGGACATCACCTATTTCACCTTTCACCGACAACTCGAATCCACCCATGAGGAAGCGATGGAGCATGCGGTAGCCGTAGTGGAGAGTGCGACGAATGCGGGTATGTCCGATCAGGAAAGGCTTGACTTTCTGCATGGCGTGAACGCCGTTCTTGGTTATCTCGAGAACTTTTGGATGGGATTGGAACGGAGAGGATCCCGTGACCACGAACCTCACGAAATCCACCATTACGCGGCATGATGTCTTCCAGAGCCCACAGAGCCCATACGAATTCAGGATGTCTATTAAAGTAAGAGGAGCGATGCATGTCGGACATTGCAACGTATCTTGAGGCCATTAAGGAACGGTTCGATCTCAGCAGCGATTACGCCCTGGCGAAGAAACTCGGGATCGCTCAACCGGAAGCCAATCTGATGCGACGCGGGCTCAAGATCCCGAAACCGGAGCTATGCATCAAGATCGCCAAGCTCCTCGACAAAAATCCAGTGGAACTCCTCCTGATCGCGCAAAAAGATAAGGCTCCTTCCTCGGCCAAAGAATACTGGACTCTGGCGTTGACGGCTGTCGACGTCATGCTGCATGTCCCGAAGAGCCCCAAGTACATTCCGCGCAAGGTTGAAGCCATCGGGCGAGAACTGCGCCAACTGGAAACACAGACCTTGACGTATGAAGGAGCGGAGGCGAACGCTGAGGCGGTCCGGCTGATTCAGACGGCCGAGCATTCCGTCGACGCGATTATGGAACGCTGGAATATCTGGAAAAAAGGCGGAGCCTTGTATCCCAATTATCTCTTGGCCAATCAGGAAGCCGCCAAGCGCGGAGTGATCATTCGGCGCTTGTTGGTCCTGACGCGGGAGCAACTGCAACAGGAGTCGGTTGTGGCCGATGCCATTCAGGTCATGGACGACCAGCATCGCGCGGGAATCAAGGCCTTCTATACGTTTCGCGAGGAACTCGAACGATCGCCCGCGTTTCGGCGTTTCGAAGAAGATTACAAGAAGCAAGGGGCAGCGCCGGACATCAACGCCGCCATGTTCGATGGCGAAATCTTGATCTTTTCCAGATCCTATCGCCAGGCCCAGCTCGGCGTGATCGGGATCCCGACGCCGATCACCATGATCAATCAATTGGAAATCACCT
>CAZGYZ010000336.1:0-2843 GCA_964530675.1 uncultured Nitrospira sp.
AAGCCGCGCACAGTCTGAAATCGCGGAGCTCCGTGCTCGGGGCTGTCGCCCTCTCGGACCTGTGCCGGCAGTTCGAAGAGATGAGCCGTCGTGGCTCACTCGCAGACGCCGAGCCCTTGCTCAAGCCGCTCGAAGCCGCGTTTGCCGACGCCTGTTATGTGTTTCAGACTGAACTCGAAAAGAGAGCCGCCTGATGCAGGAAAGTGATCCGAACACTCCTCTGGTCTTGATCGTCGATGACGATCTAACCTTCCGCACCTTGTCGCGCATGAGCCTGGAACAGGAAGAGCTTCGCGTGGAGGAAGTATCGTCAGGCCAGGCGGCCGTTGACTTTGCCACCGCCTGCATGCCTGACATCGTGATCCTCGACGTGCAAATGCCTGGGATGGACGGCTTCGCCACGTGCCAAGGCCTTCGTCGATTGCCTGGTGGAGATTTTGTGCCCATTCTGATGATGACAGGGTTGGACGATGTTGAATCAATTGCCAAGGCCTATGACATGGGCGCGACCGATTTCATTATTAAGCCGTGCCATGGACTCATCCTCAGCCAGCGGGTCCGATACATGCTTCGCGCCAGCCGTACACTCAACGCCCTTCGTATCAGTGCGTCCAGCCTCGCCCAGGCCCAACGGATTGCCCAGCTCGGGGGATGGGAATGGGACTTTGTTCACGATCGCCTGGAAGTCTCGGATGCAGTCTGCCACATCCTTGGAATTCTCCCAGCCTCATTCAATCACACGCAATCTGCCTACCTTGGCTGTGTGCAGGAAGGAGATCGGGATCTCGTTGCCGAAGCCATGCGTAAAGCCGTGGCTGACGGTACAGGATTCGATCTGGATCACCGCGTCATAGACACCAACGGAACCGAACGCATCGTGCACTTCCAAGGCGAAGTCATTACCGATGACGTCGACCGGCCTCAACGGATGTTGGGCACCGTACAAGATGTGACGGATAAGCGGGCGACCGAAGCGAAAATCTACTTTTTGGCTAACTATGACGGCCTGACTCATCTCCCGAATCGGAATTTGTTCCTTCACCGCATAGCCCAGGCGATCTGTTGCGGCATGGGAACGAATATCATCGGAGCGGTATTAGTGCTCAGCCTGGACCGCTATCAACGCGTCAACGATATGTATGGGCCACGAAGCGGCGACCAGATTCTGAAAGAAGTCACCGGGCGTTTCCAGCGCGCTCTCTCAACCAGCGCAACCATCGCGCAGTTTGCCGGAGCAGACTCCCCGATGCTCGCACGCCTCGGCGAAGACCAATTTGCCGCGCTGGTGACGAATCTCCCCACGGCTGAAGACTCCGCAAAGATCGCGAAATGCCTCCTGACATCCCTCGAAGCCCCCTTTCAGATCGACGGCACTACGGTCATGCTCACAGCCAGTGTTGGAATTGCCATTCCTGGGACGGACGGCACAGAACCCGATCTCCTCCTGCGTCATGCAATGACCGCCCTTCAAGCGGCCCAAAATTCAGGCGACCGTAGTTGCCAGTACTACTGCAATTCTATGTAATGTCTCGATTGCTGCCAGGATCACCCTTGAGCAGGACTTACGCGCCGCCATGAACGCGAATCAGTTCGTCCTCTACTACCAACCACAAGTAGACATCCTCTCGGAGACGATCATCGGTGTCGAAGCCCTCATCCGGTGGCAGCACCCGACTCGCGGCCTGATCTCTCCAGCCGAGTTCATCCCGGTCGCAGAAGAAGAAGATCTGATCATCCATCTGAGTGAATGGGTGATCAAAACCGCGGCTCAACAACAAAAGACTTGGCGCAACAGCGGACTGCCTCTCTTTCCCATTTCCATCAATCTCTCGAGTTTGCACTTCAGGCAGCGCAATTTTATCAATCAGCTGAGGTCGACCGTCCATGAAAACGGTGGGGACCCGCGCTACCTCGAATTGGAGCTGACGGAAGGGGTGTTGATGACCAATGCCTCAACGACAGTGGCGACACTTAAACAATTGAAGGAATCGGGATTCCGTTTGGCGATCGACGACTTCGGCACAGGATACTCATCGCTCGCCTATCTCCAGCAGTTTCCCATCGATACACTCAAGATCGATCGGGCATTCATCAAAGATATCAAGCTGGGCAAGATCGACTCCCCAATTATGCGGGCGATTATCGGCATGGGCCTGGCACTGAAGCTTCACGTCGTTGCGGAAGGAGTCGAAACAAAGGATCAGCTCTCATTCCTTCGCATGCATGGCTGTGCCGCGTATCAAGGATTTCTGTTCAGCAAGCCGGTCCCGTCAAATCAATTGCTGCCACTGCTTCAGAGCCATCTACGCCGGCCAATACCCAAGTCAGCCTGACGTATTGCGGGTCGCCAGGCCAGCTAAGCCACACGATTGATGACGGTTCGTCGTCCCCGGCACAGCAATCAGAATATCAGCCTTTGATTGAATACCCGTCCAAGCCTGAACCTGGACATCGTCGGGAATCCCGACTGAGGACGTGGGCCATTGGGGATGAGAGGATAAAATGGAGAGGGGAGCATGGCACGTGATCGGACCGCGCCACCTGAGGAGGTTCTACGGGCTAGGGTAACGCTCGGATGTAGATATCCGACGGAGCCACTCCTCCCGCAAGTAGATTGCTCGCCTGGGAAGTGAAGGCAACAAATGCGCCGTTGCCGCTGATAGATGGAGCCTCGCTGGACGCATTCCCCTCTACCAGAGATCCCGTATTGTCTCTGGAAGCAAGACTCGTCGTGGGTCCGTTCCTATCATGCCGATAGATCTGTTGACCGCTCACACCAGTCTCCAAATTGGTCGCGAGCGATGTAAAGGCCACATACCGCCCATCGCTGCTGATGGACGGGG
>CAZGYZ010000337.1:0-2830 GCA_964530675.1 uncultured Nitrospira sp.
CGCATAGGGCTGTCATGATTCTGATTAGAGAAGCCCGCGAAGAAGATGTCGGCCAGATCCGCGAGATCTTTCTCGCGGTCTACGGCGCCGACTATCCCCATCACGAGGTGTACGACGAACTCTGGTTGAAGCGTTCTGTCTTCACGGACGACGTGCTGATTCTCGTCGCCGAAGAGAGCGACAGGGGTCGGGTCATCGGCACAGCCTCCGTGCTGTTCGACTTCGGGGCCCATTCAGATCTCGTCGGAGAATTCGGCCGCCTCGCCGTCCATCCGGACTATCGCCGGTTGCAGGTCGGCAAGCTGCTCATGGACAAGCGGCTCGAAGCCATTCACAATCGCTTGCACGTCGGCCTGGTCGTCGCGCGCACCGTCCATCCCTATGCACAGCGGATCAGCCTCGCGCAGGGGTTTATCCCCGCCGGCTTTCTGCCGCTGAAGCATTTTTTCCATCACCGCGAGAGCTTTGCCCTGCTGGTCCGATATTTCGGCGACGCGCTGGCCTTACGCCGCAACAATCCGCGGATCATTCCCGAGGCCTATGCCTTAGCCAATCTCGTGATGAGTCAGCCGCCGCTCACGCCGGATTTCATCGTCGACGAAGATTCCGCCCCGTACCCCACCGGAGGCGACTACACCATCGAACAGTTACAGGCCGAAGGCTATCCAGCCTTGCTGCGTATCGAGCGGGGTCGGGTGCGCAACCGGGAAATTTTCGGTCCGATGAGGCTAGATTATGGATTCTTCAAACTCCAGGCGCGGCAAACCAGTTACTTTCTGGCCCGGTCCGGCGGCCACATTGTCGGGGCTGTCGGCTATACGATGGATCCGGTCGAGCACACAGTCCGCGTGTTCGAGTTGATCGCCCTGGCCGACGACGTCGTGCGATTTCTTCTCTCCGAGCTGGAGCGAAAGTGCCGGGAGGAGATGGGCATCGAATACATTGAGATCGACGTCAGCGCCTATGCCCCCCGGATGCAGCGCACGCTCTTGGAGCTGAATTTTCTGCCGGTCGCCTATGTGCCGGCTATGGTCTTCTATCAAGTGGAACGGCTCGACATTGTGAAGATGGTGCGGTTGAACAAACTGCAAGATTTGGGGCCGCTCGCACTGACAGAACCAATGCAGGCCGTCGCCGACGTCGTGATGCGCGGCTTTTCCAGCTGCGTCATTGCACCGCGCATGGCACAGGCGATCAAGGAGATCCCGTTGTTTCACGGGATGAATAGCGAACAGGCGACCAGGCTCGCCGGAGTCTGCAGGGTGCGGGAAGTGCGAGCCGGCGAACGCCTCTTCGTCGAACACGACCCGGCCGACCGTCTCTACATCGTGCTGCAGGGACAAGTTACCATCAGCTGTGGAACTGGAATCCCTCCGACCACCATCGGCACAGTCCGCACCGGGGAAACGTGCGGCGAAGTCTCGCTTCTCTCGGCCAGGCCCCACTCCGCCACGGCCACGGCGGAGGGGCACGTGGAGGCCGCCGAACTGCTCCAGCGCGATCTGGCGGATCTCATCCGTCGCCGTCCCGACATCGGCGTCATCATCTACCGCAACCTGGCGGTCGGATTGGGCGACAAGCTCCTGCGCTCAGGCAATTCACAGCGAGATCAAGGGCTGGCCAAGTCGGAAGTCCTCCATCTGACAGCCGAAGCCGCTCCAGCCAAAAGCTAGCCGTCGGATCAACTCACCTCGCGTCGTTCGTAATTCGTAAGCAAGCCGGACGAGGGTTCGAGGTCCGAAGTTCGAGGTTGTTGGAACTTCGAACTTCAGATCGCGCTTCTCTCGTAAGTCCCGCGCGAACAGCGAAATTTGCTTCACGCTACATGAGAGACGTATCTGCTTCCTGCTCTCAGTTCTTTATCCCCGGCTGCTGATCAACTGGGCTTACCTCTTGCTTGGGGACTTCAGGCACTGGCTGGGGCGTGTGCGGAGGGTGAGGCGGAATGCACCCTGATACGAGACCGGCAACGACGACGAATGCCACGATGAGAGCTGGTACAAAACGCGTCATTATTCTCCTCCTGTGTTAACCCGCATTATTCATGAACGCTTCTGCTGCAATCGCGGATTCGCCGCTGCGACAAGCCTGGACGCGGTGGCCCGGCGTCCAGGCAGGCGGGCTCGCCGTTCGGTCGGTCAACATACTGTTTCAAGTATGCCTCCCTCCCTCGCGGCTCCGCGCGCCTGTCTCGCATGGCGACTGCGCGATTTCGCGACGAACCGTCATGAATAATGCGGGTTAACGCTTCACGTTTCACGACCGACGATTCACGGCTCCAGCGGCAACGCCACGCGTTGGAGCGCTGTCATGGGACCCTGCTTCCGTAGCATCGCAAGCTGCGCAGCGTCTTTCACGAGCAAGGCTCCGGCGAAGCCTAGCGCATTGATCGAGATCCCCTCGAAAAATTCTTGGGACCGGGGCACCAGCAAGAGCCACTGTCTGGTTACGAGCAGATTATACGGAGCAGCGGGCGCAAAGCTTCCCGCTGTCGCCTCAACAGGCAAGCCCACGGCGCGGAGCAGCGAGTGATAGCAGCCGAGCAACGACGAGGCGCCATCACTCCGTTGGTCGAGCCATGCCGGATTCATTGGGGCATAGGCATGCAGGAATCGCAAGCCTGGTGCCGTCCCGGTGGCGCCGGCCATCTGCACGGAGCGAAACAGCGGCTCGATCGGCAATCGAGAATTTGGTAAAGCGGACAACGGAATCAGTTGCAGATGTTTGTGCCGCTGACTAGCCCCGGCGACCGAACCGGCGTTGTAGAAGCCCAGCCCGTCGATCTCGGCGAGGCAGATCAGCAGCGCCGCGCAGTCCTCGCGAGTGAGCA
>CAZGYZ010000338.1:0-2829 GCA_964530675.1 uncultured Nitrospira sp.
ACTGAACAGCAGGGGCCGTTCTCAAACGGCCCCTGCCTCTACCTCTTAGCGATTCCGCCCAGCCTGTTTGCCTAAGACGCGGCCGAGAGCCTCGTGAGGGACCCCTTGTGTTTTCCTTGTGAACTCGTGGGAAGAATTATCCGCTTGGAAGAAGAAACTGCCTTGGCAGGAGGCTCAAACAGTCCGTCCAGCAAGGACGCAGCGAGTGAAGACCTGAGGCGAACCCTTTGGGTACGTTGAGAGTCTGAATGAAGCGAGAACGAAGCTGGCGGGCTGTTTAAGCATCCTGCCAGTTAGAGCGTCCCTTCCCCCTTCAGATACCGGCGAAAGCGGTCCATTAAGTTGGCGCCGAGCGTCCCACCTGCTGGCTTCTTCAGGCCCGGATCGGCAAAATGCCCGCGAATTTCCTGGAGGCGTTTTTCCGCCTGTTCATTCCCCTGCAACCGCTTTGTCTTCTCCAGCGCCGTATCGAACGCTTCAAATGTCAGCTCCTTGTACCCAAAAGACCTAATCCGTTTGACAGCTTTCATCATGGCTTGATTCCTGAAGGTCGTCAGATGTTCCGAGTCGATTTCTAGGAGCCCGAGTTTTCTCGCCCTCCGCTCGGCGGCCTTACGGATTCCGCTACGCACAAAATCCGGAGACGTCTGCAGTCGCTTCCAAGCCTCATCGGTCCATGCGACTCGATCCTGGGGTGCGCTCCACAATTGAAGCAACGTCGACTCGTCGATCCGCGTCACACCTCTCTCGCGCGCCAAATCTTCGGTGTCCCGCCTCAACATGTCAGTAACGAATTCTACGGCGATCGGCGGCGACTGTTTCAATTTCTCGTTCAATTGAGTCAACGCCCCGTCGCTCCACTCCAACGGAGGACCCGAGGCCTCACGGAGATCGCCCAGCGCCTCAACCTTTTCGAAGAGTTCGACATTCACCTCAAGATGACCCCGCTCCTTGGCAATCTCTTCTGAAATCTGCTTGATCATGTGGCGCATGAACTCTGGAATCGTATCCAGTCGGTCCTTGGCTGCGGCAGTCCAGGGAAGATGGCCTTGCGCCATCTGCTCTGCCGCATCGGCCATACCAGATTCCCCTCCCATACCACTCATCATTTGATTCTTAAACTGATCGAGAAGATCCCCTGTAATTTCTGCATGTCCAAGCTCCCGGGCCTTCTTCTCGGCCAAACGACGAACCATTCCACGCAGAAATAGCGGTGCCCGCTCCAGACGTTTTGAGGCTTCGTCCGTCCAACGGACATCTACTCCGACCGCATCGTGGGAATCTGGTGCGTTCATGATGAGCGTCCTGTTATGACTGATTTAGGAGTTCCTTCAATTCCTTGCCGGCCTTGAAAAATGGGACCTTCTTAGCAGGAACCGCCACAGTCGCGCCGGTCTTGGGATTCCGCCCCTCTTTCATCCGGCGAGCCCGCAGCCGAAAACTGCCAAACCCTCGGATCTCCGTCTTATCGCCGTTCTTCAACGAATCACGCACACAATCAAAAATCGTGTTGACGACGACTTCCGCCTGCCGCTTCGTCAACGTCGTGACCTGTTCGGATACGCGCTCGATGATCTGGGCCTTCGTCATATTGGGTTCCCCTTTCATACTAATGAATCGACCGACAGGCCGATCCGCCCGCGCTAGAACGCCATAAGATACTTGAGGCTGACCCCGGGGTTAAAATTCAACTTGGGAAACAGCATCGACAAGCGAGACTCGAGTAATTCTCTTACCGAAAATCGTCGACGCGGCTCAATGACTTTAGGCTCGCCTTCGATACCGGCCACATCCGCCGCAAGTTGAATGGCCGCTTCGAGATCACCGAGTTCATCAACAAGCTTAGAATCTTTAGCCTGGCGGCCCGTGAAGATTCGACCGTCCGCCAAGGCCTGCACAGCTGCCATATCAAGCCCTCGTCCTGTCGCCACTGCCTCGATAAACTGTTTATGGACATCATCCATGACGGATTGGAGTAACGCTTGCTCTTCATCGCTCATCTTCCGCAACGGCGATCCTACATCCTTAAATCGCCCACTTTTGATCACGACACCTTCGACCCCGATCTTCTTGAGCAACCCTTCGACGTTAGCCATCTCCATGATGACTCCGATGCTCCCCGTCAACGTCCCCGAATTGGCCATGATCCGATCGGTCGCAACCGCAATATAGTACCCACCCGACGCCGCCACCGTACCCATTGATGTAATCACCGCCTTATTGCTCTTGTTACGAACCCGCTGGACCGCATCATGGATTTCTTGCGACGGCACAACCCCGCCGCCGGGGCTGTCGATGCGCAATACGATTGCCTTCACGGAGGGGTTCTCGGCAAAACGCTTCAACTCGCCGATCGTGGATTGCGCATCCACAATGACCCCTTCAATACGGATCAATCCGACCCGGTCCTCCATAGAAAAGTCGAGGTCAGGGAAAAACAGGTTCACCAGAAAGAGCAGGCCGAGCCCGATGCCGAGCGCCCAGAGTACTCTGCGTACGATCCCTCGCTTCGGCGGCCTTTGTGCTATTTCATCCATCATCGTTACTGTTCAGTCAAAGGGCCGAGGGCACAAGGCCCCCGGCCTACCCCGATATCTGGTACTTAGAGCTACTTACCGTCCTCTTCTTGGCTTCGCTTCCGGTTCTGTTTCGCCGCACGGCCCAAACTTTGGTCCAATACGCCTTGCGTGGCATGATATTCATCGACCGTTCGGCGATCGGAATCCATTTGATGGTCGCGCAGGCTGAGTGCAATCTTCCGTTCTTCACGATCAACCTTGATGATCTTGGCCGTCACTTCATCCTGCAGCTTGAATTTCTCTTCGAGCT
>CAZGYZ010000339.1:0-2825 GCA_964530675.1 uncultured Nitrospira sp.
CTCGCGAGGCCATGCCTTGCGAGGGTGAAAAATCCTGTGTTATATTTCTGGGGTTTGCTCTTTCATCATCGCGCGTAATAGAAGGAGGATAGGTACGGTCATGCCTAAGCTCCCGATTGCAAAGCTTGGTAATCCCATCTTGCGCCAGGTTGCGGCCAAGGTCGATCCTCGCGACATTCGCACGTACGATCTGCAGCAATTCATCGACAATCTGATTGAGACGATGCTGGATGAACCAGGGATCGGCTTGGCGGCTCCCCAGGTGTCGCGCTCGATTCAACTGGTCGTGATGGGTTGTGAAGGAGAAGATGGATTTCCCAGAACAGTACTCATCAACCCCAAGATTGTCTTCTATGGTCCGGAACAAGTCGAAAACTGGGAGGGCTGTCTCAGCGTGGATGGGTTGCGGGGAAAGGTGACGAGGCCGTCAGTCGTGAGGGTTCAGGCGCTGGATCGTCATGGCAAATCGTTGGATATCGAAGCGACCGACCTCTATGCCGTCTGTATTCAGCACGAAATAGATCACCTGATCGGCAAGGTATTTTTGGATCGGATGACCGATATGTCCACACTCACACAACTTCCAGAATTTAGTAAGTATTGGCAACACGATCCCGTTCCTGTCATTTAGCTAACCCGCCGTGAAGATCCTGCGCTCGCCCACATTATTCATGAACGTTTCTGCTCCAATCGCCGATCCGCTGCTACGACAAGCCTTCGGCCGGCGGACTCGCCCCTCGAACCTTCAACGTACTGCACGAGTACGCCTCAGGTCCTCTGGGCTCCGTGCGCCGGTCTCGCGACGCGGCTCCGTGATTTCGCGACGAACCGTCATGAATAATGTGGGCTTGTGAGAACCCTGCTTCGAGTGCTCCAGTACCTCAGCCCGCACCGTTCCATGGTGGTCGGCACCTTTCTGTTTGCCGGGCTGGCGACTGCATTCGAGCTGATCCCTCCGTGGCTGATCAAAGTCATCATCGACGACGTAATCCAGGCCGGTCAGACCGAGCTTCTAGTGTGGGTATTTCTCGCGCTGTGTGCCGCCTATGTGCTGCGGAACCTTTGCGGGTCGATACGGATTAGGCTGAACAATGGATTGGAGCAGCAAGTCGTGCATGATCTGCACGTCCAGGTATTTTCCGCGCTGCAGCGATTATCGATCAGCTTCTACGAGAATCGTCCGACGGGTGAGATTATGTCTCGGGTATTGAACGATACCGAACACATGCAGCGCATCTTCGTCGACGGGCTTGAAGAAATCATTACAGCCGGGCTGACGTTGATCGGGATTATGATCATGCTGTTTATGCTCAATTGGAAACTGGCTCTGTTGGCGCTTGTGCCGATACCCCTCTTGGTAGTGGGAGCGGCGCTGTTCACCAAACGTGTCCATGGGCATTATCGCGCGATTCGAAAAGGGGCCGCCGAGCTGAACGCCCTTTTACAGGACATGCTGGCAGGTATTCGGGAGACGATGGGATTCAATCGCCAGCCCTACGAGCAGGAGCGATTTGACCGAAAGAGCGATCGTTGTCGGCAGGACACGTTGAAGGCCATGTACCTCTGGTCCTATTACTCTCCGGGCATGATGCTGATCGGGAGTCTTGGCGGGGCCATGGTGCTCTGGTTTGGCACAGCCGAAGTCTTGCAGCACCGTCTTTCCGTGGGCGAGCTCGTGATGTTCATCTCGTACCTTGCGCTTTTCTATGTGCCGATCAATCAGATCCACTCCGTCAATCACATGCTGCAGCATGCCTTGGCTGCAAGCGAACGGGTGTTCGAAGTACTCGATCTCGTTCCGGAGGTCAAGGATCGTCCGAAGGCGCTCGTACCGGTAGCTCGGTTGCGGGGGGAGGTCGCCTTTCATCGCGTCGGGTTTCACTATCGAGCAGATGCGCCGATCTTGACCGACGTCATGATATCCGTTCAAGCGGGAGAGCGAATCGCGCTGGTCGGTCCAAGCGGAGCGGGAAAGAGCACGACACTCAAATTGTTGATGCGGTTTTATGATGTGACGGAAGGCGCCATCACCATCGATGGATGCGATATCCGCGATCTGCCCCTGGCCTTTCTTCGAAGCCAAATCGGGCTGGTTCAGCAAGAGCCCTTCTTGTTCAATGGCACGGTGCGAGAGAATATTCTGTACGGGGATCTCTTGGCCGGGCAGGAGGAAGTCGAGGCGGCGGCGAAGGTGGCCCGTGCGCATGACTTCATCATGGCCCTTCCAAACGGGTACGATACTTGGATCGGGGAGCGTGGCGTCAAGCTTTCCGTGGGACAGCGTCAGCGTGTTTCGATCGCCCGTGTGATTCTGAAAGACCCTCCGATCGTCATGTTCGATGAGGCCACGTCGAACATCGATACGGAGACAGAAGTCAAGATTCGTGAAGCGCTGGACGATCTCACGAAAGGGCGGACGACCATCATCATTGCCCATCGCCTCTCCACCATCCATGGCGTCGATCGAATCATTGTCGTAGACCACGGTCGAGTCGTCGAAGACGGAACCCATGAAAAGTTGATAGGGCATGAAGGGGTGTATGCGAGATTATATGATGCTCAATTTCAAGTGTAGCAACATGGCTCCGAGACGTGCGAGACTGGCGGGAAAGGCGAGACGGAAGGCGGGTCAAGTCCAGAAGTTCGAGGTTTTTGAAACTTCGAACTCTGAGCGTCACACGTTGATTCTTGTCTGACTCGATGCTCCCGCCCATCTCACCTGTCACGCCTTTCCCGCTTGTCCCGCGCTTCACGCGCCGCAGAACAGCGGCTGGCCGTTGCGGATCGATCTTGTCCACCAGTATACTCAGGCCACTAAACAGGGA
>CAZGYZ010000340.1:0-2818 GCA_964530675.1 uncultured Nitrospira sp.
TTGTGTGGAGTGTGCTCATGACGAGGTGTCCGGTCAATGAGGCTTCAATGCCGATTTCTGCCGTCTCTTTATCTCGCATTTCTCCGACCATGATGACGTCTGGGTCGGCCCGAAGAAACGCGCGCATGGCAGCGGCAAAGGTGAAGTCGATCTTTGGCTGAACTTGAACCTGCCGGAGCCCATACTGTGTGATTTCGACGGGATCTTCTGCCGTCCAGATTTTTATGTCTGGCGTGTTGATGAAGCCGAGGACGGAGTGCAGGGTTGTGGTTTTCCCAGATCCGGTCGGTCCAACACAGAGAATGATGCCGTAGGGCTTTGCGGCGATCTCCTTGATCCCCGCAAGATTCCGGTCCGAGAACCCCATTTTATCGAGGGGCAAAGGCTCGCTGGCTGCGAGCAGACGCATGACCACGTCTTCGTTATATCCGGAGGTTGGAATCGTCGCGACGCGCAACTCGATTTCCTTGTTGTCCGACAGTTTAAATTTGATCTTGCCGTCCTGGGGCTTGCGCCGTTCTGCAATGTCGAGGCTAGCCATAATCTTCAAGCGCGACACGATGGCGCGCCGATAGCTTTGCGGGATTTTCATGTATTCGAAACAGTCGCCATCAACCCGGAAGCGGACAAGGGTCTCACGCTTTTCGCCATAGGGTTCGACATGAATATCGGAAGCGCCTTGCCGATAGGCATCGGCGATGATCTGATTGGCTAACCGCACGATGGCATTGTCATTTTCGTCGAGCCCGCCTCCTGCATCCTCTGCCATCGCCTCTTGGGCTTCATTGACGAGTTCGCCAAGAATGTCGGAAACATTCTCATCTAACTTTCTATTGTTGTTGCTGCTGTCCCCCTGTCCTGTGGCGGAGCCGAGGAACTGGGCGATATCACGACGGAGGCTGATCGCAAAGCGAATGTTGAGACCGGGAAACGTCCGTTTAATATCTGCCACACGATCGAGATCGCTCGGGTCGTCTGTCAAAATTTCGATAGCGGTTCGGTCCCGCTTGAGGGGCATCCAGTGGTTTTTTTTGAGGTAGTCGACGTTGAGGTTTTTCAGGAGCTCGATATCGACAAGCGTTCGATCGCTGTACTCGATATAGGGACATTTGTGAAATTGGGCGAGCGACTTGCCGATATCCAGTTTCGGCACCTTGTACTTTTCGATCAGGATACTCTCGAAGTCCGACAAGCCTTTCCGGGACTCGGCAAGCGCATTGTCCAATTCGCTCTGGGTAATGCGGTTGTTCGTGACCAAGAGATCGAACTTGGTCGGGGCTTTCTTCAAAACCTTGCGGAGATTGAAGAATGCGATGCCGAGCGCCTTGGCGATCTCCGCGACGGACTCTTCGTCTTTTCTCGTGAACCGAACGCCGCTCTTTTTGTTGAGGAGTTGGAGGACGCCCATCAAATACTTGTTGTCGGCCACGATCGGGTAGGTCAGAACCTGTTTCGTCTTGAACCCAGTCCGCTTGTCGTAGGATGTGTCGTGAACGAGAGAGGGATGGATGCCTTGCAGCTCAGCAATGTTATAGGCGTCGGCAATGCTTACCGGGCGGAGATACTTTGCGCAGAATCCAGCGAGGCTTTGTTCGGTGATGGGAATGCGGAACTCCTCGACGCTGTCGATGCCAGGGACTTTGGAGAAAATCTCCTTTTTCTCGGAATCGAACGCGAAGATGGTGAGATCTTCAGCGTCGAAGATGCCGAGTACTTCTTTGCGCAGGTCGAGGAGAATATGATCGAGGTCGCTGGCCGCATGGATTTGCTCCGTGATGCGCTTGACATTCTCGGCGAATGCCACTTTTTGCTGAAGCTCCTGAAGATTCTGCGGGATGGGATTGGCTTGCATTACCCGGGGCTCCTGACCATCGATTACGAAGGTGATCGCTGGATTCGTATGCTCCAGGAAGAGTACATACGGCCCGCGTGACCACTAGTGCCGAGTGGAAGAGATTGAAGCTCAGTCTAGCTGATCAAGGGTGGAAGGCAAGGAAAAGGTAGTTTTAGACTCTGGAGATTATGGGAATGATAATAGAGAAGAAGTCATCAGTGGGTGGCAGGGTGTTCAACTTGTTTGTATGCGAATCAGATGAGCGGCGACTTGCGCCGGAGGTAGCTTGAGTTTCACCCCGTCCTTTCGAGTTTTGACCTCCACCACTCCTTCGGCGAGGCCCTTGTCTCCAACAACGATTTGGAACGGAGCTCCCATCAGGTCCGCATCGTTGAACTTCACACCCGCTCGTTCGTCCCGATCATCCCAGAGTACTTCGAACCCTGCCGCCTGCAGTTCGTCGTAGAGCTGCGCGGTGACTTGGGCAGTCTGTGCTGATTGGGTGAGAGGGAGGAGATGCACATGGAACGGCGCGATTGGGAAGGGCCAGATGATGCCTTTCGTGTCGTGGTTCTGCTCGATCGCCGAAGCGGCAGTGCGTCCAACACCGATGCCGTAGCATCCCATAACGGCGAGGCACTCTTTGCCATGAAGATCCAGGAAGGAGGCTTTCATGGCTTCGCTGTATTTGGTGCCGAGCATAAAGACATGTCCGACTTCGATACCTTTCGTCGCCTTCAATGTCCCGTCCTTTCTCGGTGACGGATCTCCTGCACAAGCGCTGCGGAGATCGGCAAACTGTTCAACCTGAAAGTCACGATCCCAATTCGCATCGACATAGTGCATATCGCTCTGATTGCCGCCAACGATCACGTTGCGCAAGGCTTTGACGGCGTGGTCGGCAATAATACGAACGTGTTTCAGGCCAACAGGGCCGGCAAACCCGATTGGTGCGCCAGTGACTTGCTCGACGACGGTGGGAGT
>CAZGYZ010000341.1:0-2786 GCA_964530675.1 uncultured Nitrospira sp.
CGCATGCGACAATGCAGACATGCCCATTTCGCCCCACACTTTACTCTTCATAAACGATATCTCACTCGCAAGAGCAGCATATCAGTGGTTGCAGTTGAAGCCTTCGTGAATACTGCTGGCTAAGTGTCATCGCGCACCGCGGGCGTATGTGCCCAAGACCATTCAGGATTATGAAGATTTCTTCATGATCCGTTCACTCTCCCTTCATGTACGACTGTTACAGTCGTACTGCACCCCACAGGATATTGGGATCATTCTCAGCGATATTGAACAGCCGCGATTCAACTGCTGCTTGGAACAGGTTTTAATGAAGGGCTTTATGAACAAGATACTTCAGTCTATGGCAATGTTAGTACTCGCCCTCGCTGGCCTGGTGGGATGTGACGGCGAACCACGATCAGCTATGGATACGAATCCAGCCCGTGTGGCGGAGCTGCAGCAGACCCTTCGCGATCTCTGGCTCGGGCATATCTATTGGGTGCAACACGCCACATTGAACAACGCGCCGAACAGTCTGGCGAACCGGAATGCTGCCGAGAAGGAAGCCGTCGCCAACGCAAAACAGATTGCGATCACGGTGACACCCTTCTATGGCGAAGCAAGGTCTCAGACGCTCTTTACCCTGTTGGTCGGCCATGTCGCCGCAATCAAAGAATACTCCGCCGGTACTGTTGCAGGGGTTACGGACCAGCAGGATGTTGCGCTTGCCCGCTTGGCGTCCAATGCCGACGAGATTGGCGTATTTTTCAGCGGAGTCAATCCCTATCTGCAAAAAGACACAGTTCGCGGGCTGATCGCAGCGCATGCAACGCACCACGTCCTCCAAATCAACCAGTACAAGAAAAAGGAGTATGCAAAGTTAGAGGCAAGCTGGCCGATGATGCGACAACATGTCTATGTCATTGCGGATACGTTAACGGCGGCATTGGTGAAGCAGTTTCCAGGCGAGTTCTCATGACGTCGTCACCTGCCTCGATTCCGAGGGAAGAACATAGAGCGGGGGCTACAGATCCTCCGTCTTCGACTTTTCCACAGCGCGCCCCGCTGACTCCAATAGATCCCGGCCCACTACGATCGGCGCCTTGAAATGAACGGCCAACGCGATCGAATCTGATGACCTGCTGTCAAACGTCTTCACCTGATCCTGCACCGCAACGGTCAACGCGCCGTAATAGGTTCCGCCTTGGAGCGTGATGACGGTTCGCAACACTTTCCCGCCATAGGCCTCCAGGATCGTATGCATCAAATCGTGAGAGAGGGGACGAGCGAGGGTCTCGCCGCTCAATGCGCCTTGAATCGACAGTGCGACTGTCAGATCGACAAAAATCGGGATGGCCTTGCCTTCGGCCAACAAGAGCACGACAGCGCCGCGATCGGAGATACGAACCTTCACCTCAGTGATCGTAACTGGATCGAAGGGGTTCGCGAGGCCACCATCCGCTTGTACCTCTGCATGAAATAACCCGGCCAGGAGAATAATTGTAAGGGTAGCCCGAATGAATATCGTCATGGTTGCACCTCCTGCAGCGAACTAACCGGCTGCGAATAACCATGTTGGCGCGCGAAAACTGATAGTCCTAACATGTGGCATAACATGAGTACATTCCCGCAGGATGCTCAAAAAGGCCGTTCAGCAAGGCCGCTCGCATTCCCTCTATCTCTCTTTAAGGGGGGTGGCCGAGGCTGCCCTTTACTGCGCGCATCGAACGAGCACCGTTTCATCGTGCGCGTTCTGCGAGCAAGAAGGGCACCTGGCCGCCCCCGCCATCTTTTTTCAGCATCCTGCTAAACACGAATGAACTGATTTGTCTCCTTCTCCACCCCAATCTCGGTCTCCGGTCCATGCCCTGTCACCACGATTGTCGTATCCTCCAAGGTATACAACCGTTCTCGAATAGATTGCTCAATGGCATCGAAATCTCCACCCCAGAGATCGGTGCGCCCGATGCTGCCGCGAAAGAGTGTGTCGCCGGCCAAGACCACATTGTCGAGTGGGAAAAGAAAACTCATGGACCCGGGGGTGTGGCCTGGTGTATGGAGCGCAACAGCGGAGACCTGGCCAACCAGCAGTTTCTCCTCATCCTTGAGCCAGTAGTCAGGCATTGGAACCGGCACGTAGACGACGCCGAACATCCGGCACTGCAATTCGAGATTCTTCCACAGCTCAAGATCGTTCTGATGCAGACAGATCGTCGCCCCCGTCGCCTTCTTCATTTCTCCGGAGGCGAGAAAATGGTCGAAATGCGCATGGGTGTGAAGGATATGCGTGACCGTCAAGCCAAGTTGCTGCACCTCCTGGAGGATTCGCTCGTGCGCGCCACCGGGATCGACGACGATAGCCTGCTTCGTCACCGGATCGCCGATGATCGAGCAATTACAGCCAAGGGGCGGGACAGAGAATGTTTTTCGGATCATGCTGGACATAATGAACGTATGCTACTGTTCAAGCCCATCAAGGCGCAAGCAGCGGCCCTTCCTCTGGTTCGAGCTGAGGCTGAATGGTCCAAGCGACTTCCGTATCGAATAACGCCCAACTTCGTCCTTGACGGCGACACCACACGAGGAATCCTGCTCCGGTGCCGTCTGGACGTAGGACGTCGACATACAGCAGCGCATGATCGTTGCGCAGGCCTCGCGCGACGCGAGAGAAAGCCAGCCGATTCAGAACCGACGGCGCTTGAATTGGTCTTGCACGAGCCCAGAGGACTGGCTCAGACGTCTGCGGCGGTGCCTGTCCCGCTACTCCCAGCCCCCAACCGTACGGTGGGAGAGAAACCTCCGGCTCT
>CAZGYZ010000342.1:0-2784 GCA_964530675.1 uncultured Nitrospira sp.
TCTCGTGAGAAAAGCTAAACTGTCAGGAGCTTTCATCGTTTCGAATTGCGGAAGCAAGCATTAAGATATGCGATATATACTCATGCAATCATTTATTTACGACTAGCATATAAACCATCACATTATTTATTACCCACCCATTCGTAGCATTGTTGTTTAGATAGAGGCCTGTTACCTTGCAGCCTCGACCCTACGAATGGGAGGCATCTATGACAGCTGTGGATAGTCTCATGCTCGATGCAAAACAAGCGATCATGGATGAGCATTATCGCCGATTTCAAACCTTCCGACAGGAAGAACGCTGGGAGGAGGCACTCCAACAAATTCCGATCACCCTGAACTGTGCAACTGACCTTCTCAATGAGTCTCTCCGAGTCCTGACAGAGGCCCTTGACACCCACAACCACACCTCAGACAATTCCCCTCCCCCGGCCAAATAGTGGTTAGGCGTGGTGTCTTCCTCACGCGCTGTATGGGGAAAACATTCAGCTGGCTGCGGCATATGGACATACGGCTGGCCTTATTAAGATCTCTCCAGCCTCACACACCTATGCTTGACAGCTCCATACACAGTTGTTAGGTTTTCGGTCGATGTGTGCTGTGTCCATGCACACCGAGCTCATTCTGGCTGGCGTAGCTCAATGGCAGAGCAGCGGTTTTGTAAACCGCAGGTTGGAGGTTCAATTCCTCTCGCCAGCTCCACACAGTTGAACCTCCAACCTAGGAGTTTTGAAGGGCACTGGCCTGTTAGGTTTGCAACTCGGGGATAGTAGTAACAAACAGATCGAAAATATCCCCATCTCCACCAGGTCGTTCCTCGCATTTCGATACAAACTCGACGGGGATTTCGAACAGGGTTGATGCCCCTTTCCTTGGGTGAGGGGACGTGAGGATATGGAAATCTTTTTGACGAGTCAGATACTTTTCGATGTGCTCGTCAGAGGCATACCCAACATAGTAAACGATCCCATTATACTTGTGGATCTCCAACGAGAGTTGGTTGCCACGTTTCGCGCGTAGTTCTATGACGCTGCACATTGAGAAACCGTATATTCCATTCGGCAAATCCTGTATTTTCGTTCCATCTTCCCGTTCAGTAAGCGGTCGAAGTTGCTGTTCGCGCCGGAGCCTCAGTACCTCTCTGGGAACCGCGTTTCCCTCCGGCATCTTTCCAACATCACGCTGGGCGTTCGTGACAGGATTGTTTCTACTCCAAATGTCGGGAAAGTTAATGGGAGAACTCCCTCTGACAATGAAGTAACCCACGATCGCCAACCCAAGCGTCGCAGCTATCAGATACAGATACCACCGTTTCATGTCTATTAGGATACGCCCAAGCCCTTCCTGAAGCAAAATAAGAAAGTCGGCGCGGTTAACCCGCATTATTCATGACGGTTCGTCGCGAAATCGCGGAGCCGCGTCGTGAGACCGGTGCGCGGAGGCCATGGGACTGGCTCCCACGCCTGCGGCGGTGCCTGTCCCGCTACGCCTCTGACGGGGACAACAGGCGCCAAGAAGAAGGGCGCCTGTCCCCAACCGTACGTTGAGGGTCTGAGGGGCGAGCCCGCCGACCGCAGACTCGTCGTAGCAACGGATCGACGATTGCAGCAGAAGTGTTCATGAATAATGCGGGTTAAGTTCAACCGTCACTCACGAGTCGGGGAAGTACGGCTGTTTAGACACCCCCCTTCCGAGGTACTTCCTTTGGGTCTATCGCCATCTGTGGCATGCGCTATCATTTGTCCGTGAGAGATGAGTTCCATAGCCTACACCAAGGAGGGCAATTATGACCTGTTCACGCTGCTGTGGATTCATGGTAGAAGACCACTTCTTAGACCTTGAGGGTGCCTATGGTGAGATGTGGACAACCAGTTGGCGTTGCATGAATTGCGGTCGTGTCCACGACTCCGTGATCGAGCATAATCAACCGGCCAGACCGAAGAAGGTTTTGGCCTTCCCAAGTGGCGAACCGGACTATCAGGATGATGAAGTCCATCTTGGCGCAGAGTCCTTCATCCAACGTGCAGCCTGACAACTTAACTAAAGGCTACGATGCAGCAAGAACGAACGCGCCTGAAAAGAGGGGGTGTATGATGCACGCGAAACAAAAACAGCACACCCAGAGGGATCTACAGTCTGAAGGAAACTTAGCCGTCAGGTACGAGCGCCAACAGATACTTCAAAAGCCCAAAAACAAGACCTTCCCCCCTGTGCTGCGTCCGGTACCGGCCATGACGGAGGAGAATCTTAATGATGATACCCTTGCACCCGCAATAGGCATTATTAGTGCCTTTGGCCTATCGGTTATATTGTGGGGGCTTATCATTCTCGGTATCTCTTGGATTTGGTGAAGCCGCGAGCAATTTTGCGTTCTAGTTCTCGCTAGCTCACACCAACCTTCGGCTGGGTTGACGCCTCTTCATCGCTTTATCGAACTGGGCCGCCGGCAACACACCACCAGTGAATCCTGTTTTTGAACCTGCAATCCAGGGGTAGAAGGGGATGTGTCTACTTTTGACGTGCACAAGGGGGCTAGCCCACTTGGCAGGAGCTATAGGACAACTTGATAGATTGGCGAAAAGCCCTGGCAGGCTTCGGTCACGAACGCCTTGCGGTAAACTGTCCGTTGCATCGAAATATGGCGCGATGCATAGGTGGAGTTATGGGAGAATCGACTCGGCTGAATCGTTAGGCAGGCGAGAAGATTGTCTCATCCCCTCACTCACTCCCTGTAAAACGAAACGCTGGCCTAGCGTTCAGCTTCCGTGAGGTTAGCTTCTTCTT
>CAZGYZ010000343.1:0-2781 GCA_964530675.1 uncultured Nitrospira sp.
TCTTCAAGCACATTGAGCAAAATGCGCTTCAAATCGAAGAGGTTTACAACCATGCCGGTCTTCGGATCCACCTCGCCTACAACCGTCACCTCAACCATGTAATTGTGTCCGTGCGACGGCGGGTTGTAGCAGAGACCGAACACTGCGCGGTTTTTGGCCTCATCCCATTCAGGCTTGATATAGCGATGCGAAGCCGCAAACTCGATTCGTTTTGTCAGTAAAACGGTAGACATATAGACAAAATGGTTAATTTTGAATGTTCAATGTTGAATGTACGGAATGTCCGTTGTCTTTATTCTCCCTGCATTCCAATTACACATTCAACACTAAACATTCAACATTTGCCTCGGCGCTTACGCGCCGAGGTCGGAGAGCCACTCTTCCCGCATACTCCCAGGCACAGGCGTCTCGGCATGGTACTCGTGATGATGCACCGTCAGCATAACCGACTGGCGCAAGTCGGCGAACGCAGCAGTCATCGACGCAGTCGGCCTGAAACGGACGAAATGTACCGCGCTGATTTTGGTTTCATGACTGTGGCCGCCTTCGAACTGCCCGAATACTTGTTCTGTTCCGGCGCAGATCGCGACGGTTTCGCCGTGATCGAGTCCCATAAACACATCGAGCCATTCTTTCATCCGCTCCTGCTCTGTAATTTCGATCAGCAACGTGGCACTCAACTCACCGGCCTCCGGCATGAGGGCATTGTAGACGTCCAATTCATCCTGGATTTTTCGGGGCTCAAGAATGTGCTCGACCCGGATCATTTCCTGGGTCTGAAACCGCAACGTCTCACGATTTTCGAAGATGAGGGTGACGAGCGGCCCAACAGAAATCCGGCGCCGCTGTTTGAGCGCAATGATCTGCGAGCGGAACTGCTCCCGCTGACGCTCATAGTCAGCTATAGACAACAGATCAGTCTGTATAAGTTGCTTCATCGCTTTTCTCGCGCTTCCCGAACGTGCCGCTCCTTGCATTTTACGCCTAACGTTTCACGTTTCACGAACAACCTCTCTCCCCTCACCCCTTTACCCCTTACCCTTTACGCCTCACTCTTTAGGGTCGCAACCCATAGGCATCGCGCACAATTTGAATCGGATGCTGCGTCGGCCTGCCTCCGGCATGGGCCATGGCACCGGCTTGATCCAGCTGCAACCCCGCTAGCGGGCAGTCGGAGGCTACAACATCAGCCGGAGCCTGTTCAATCGCTCGAACGGCCTTCTGCGCGATCAGCATCGAGAGGGGAAAGAACTCCGTCTTGGCGGACCATGAGCCATCGTGGCCGGAACACTTTTCGATCACCTCAACCTGCGCGCCGGCGCACTCCATAAGTTCCTTGGATTTGAATCCAATGTTCTGATCCCGCAGATGGCAAGGCACCTGGTAGGCCACTCGGCCCGGCTTCTGCTGAAAGTCCATAGCCAAGGCGCCTTCACGTTTCAACTTCATGAGATATTCGCTGATATCGAACGTTCGTTCCGCCACGCGCCGCACCTCATCGCCCCCGACGATCTCGGGATATTCCCGTTTCCACATCAGGCTGCAACTCGGCACCGGCGCGACAACGTCGTACCCCTTCTCCACCCAGGGCAAAAACGAGGCGACATTGGCCGCGGCGGCCTGCTGAATCGCCGCCGCATCACCGATATCGAACGAGGGCATGCCGCAGCAACGCTGTTCGGGAAACACGACATGCACACCGTTCTTTTCGAGGACTTGGATCGTCGCTTTGCCGATATCCGTCGCTTGATAATTGACCATGCAGCTGCCAAAAAACGCGACCTTTCGCGGCGCGGAGGCCGGAATCTGCGACTTCCCTCGGCGCTGCCACCAATGGATAAACGTCTCCGAAGAAAATCGCAAGACCTGCCGATCCCGATGCACACCGATCCAGGACTCGATCACCCCGCGAACAAACCGGAGACCCAGCATCCAGTTGGCAAGAGGAGCCAGGAGGCCCCCGAGGGCGCCGATCATATCCGTCTTAATCAACAACCGATCGCGCCAGCTCACGCCGCGCGTCATGGCCAGATGCTTTTTCCACGCGATCATCAAGCGGGGAAAATCGAGGGCATACTGATGCGGCGGCGTGTAGGGACAGTGGTTGTAGCAGAGCTTACAGTAATAGCACTCATCGACGATCCGATGGTGGTCGGTGAGCGTAAGCTTAGCGACATCACCCTCATACCGGTCGATGCCGTCGAGCAGCGTGTTGAACGACGGACACAAATTGAAGCAGCGCCGGCAGCCATCGCAGACTTCATAGATGCGCTGGGTGTTCTTTTGGAGCTGCGCAGGATCGATGGGGTTGATCAGGCTCAGGCCATTCATGGGTGGGGGAAACATGCTCTCAGCCATCAGCAGTCAGCAACCCTGGTCACGTTTCTCTGGTTCGTCTGGCTTATTGTGTTTCTCTGGTTTGAATCGGGCAAACCAAATAGTCCAAACAAACGAGACAGACCAAATGAACGATGAACTGATCGCTGACGGCTGAACGCTGAAGGCTACTTCTCAGCCCTGCTTCAGGCTTTCGAGCCCCTTCGTGAAGCGATTCGCATGGGACCGCTCCGCCTTGGCGAGCGTCTCGAACCATTCAGCAAGCTCAGCGAATCCCTCGTCCCGAGCCGTTTTGGCCATACCAGGGTACATCTGCGTGTACTCGTAGGTTTCGCCTTCGACCGCCGACTTCAGATTGGCTTCGGTATTGCCGATCGCCACTCCGGTCGCCGGATCCCCGACTTCCTTCAAGAAATCCAGGTGCCCGAACGCATGGCCTGTTTC
>CAZGYZ010000344.1:0-2775 GCA_964530675.1 uncultured Nitrospira sp.
GTCTACTGACTGTTCTTATAGCCGGATGTGGCGGTGATGGTGGTGGGGCTGGGGGTACACAACCAGGTGTTCTGGGCATTTCGCTGACCGATGCGCCGGCCTGCGGCTTCGACGAGGTGAATGTTACCGTCAGTAAAGTGCGTGTGCATCAAAGCGACAATGCTCCCGATAACGCAGGCGGCTGGACCGATATCACCTTAAATCCTCCGCGTAAAATCAATCTGCTCGACCTGAACGACCCGACGAAACCCAACTTCGCGCTTGAAAGCCTTGGCGAGACACCGCTGGCGGCAGGCCATTACACCCAACTACGCCTCGTATTGGTCCCCAACAGTCAAAATTCGCTCAACAATTCTGTCGTCCTGTCAGACAACTCAGGCAACGAGATCGCGCTCGATACGCCCAGTGCCATTCAATCCGGAATTAAATTGATCCACCAGTTCACGGTGAATTCCGGGCAACGCGTCGATCTGTTGTTGGATTTTGATGCCTGCAAGTCTATCGTGCAGACCGGCAATGGTACGTACAAGCTCAAGCCCGTGATCAAGGTGATTCCCTTCGAGCTGAACGGGATCCAAGGCTTTGTCGATACAGCTCTGCTTAACAACAATAATGTCATGGTTTCGGCCCAGGTGGATGGCGAGATCGTTCGTGCGACGGTGCCGAACACAACCACAAACCCAGGGAAATTTTTGCTCGCTCACCTTTCTGCTGGGGCGGATGTAAAATACGATATCGTCATCACTGCAGATGGCTATGCGACAGCGGTCATTACCGCAGTTCCAGTCCCGACTAGTACCAGCATCACCACGGTCAGCACCAACGTCGCGCCAATTGGGTTGAATCCTTCCGCAACCGGGAGCATCGGCGGCAGAGTGACGTTATCCAACCCTGCCATCGATGATGCCACGGTCTTTGTCTCAGCGAGGCAAACGTTCAGCAGCGGTTCAACCGTAACCGTGAAATCACAGACCGCTAGTGTTGTTACCGGGGATCCAACCGGCGACTATGCGTACGATCTGACACTGCCCGTTGCCGCGCCATCGCTTTGGCAGTACAGCCCATCTCAGCCGATTGCTCTTGCGGCAGATCCCGCTGTCGCAGATAAATATACAGTCCAGGCTTCCGCGACAGGTTATGTAACCCAGTCGTTTCCCAACATTCCTACGAGAGCAACACAGAACTTCACCTTGGCCTTAGCCCCCTGAACTAATGGCTTCGGACGGCGGTTTAGAGTAGTTCGCGAGAAGCGGTCACACAAGTCGAAGTGATCCACAACCGGAATAGTAGATCCCCCCGCCACTTGAGATCCGCATCCGCTCCGCAAATCATGAGTGGCTCAGTTTTGGGGTTTAGGGTCTATGCGGATGTAAGATCTAACCCTAACGGCAGCCGACGCACTGCAATTACCTGAGAGAATGTCGGGAGCGCTCACCGTCGCCGCTCGATCCTTCCTGTCTTAGCGACAAACGGGGATTTTCTTGAGACGAAGCCATAACATTGTATAGTACGGCATTATCAAGAGGATGCCCCTATGAATGACCGGCAGACAACCACCGCAGTTGTGGGTGTCGAAGAGTGTATCGAACAATACATCGCTGACTGCCGCAGCCGCGTGGACGTCTTTGTGGAACGGCATTTTTCTCTTCAGGAAACCGTCGCACGTCAAAAGCAGTCGCTCGTGAGCGATCTGCTGTGTTACCCAGTCAATGCCCTGTGGGCGATTCCGTTTCTCTTTTTAAAAAAGCTTATCGAGATACCTGTGAAATTGGGCTGGCGCTCCGGCGCCGACTTAATCGCGCTTTTGCCGACGGGCCTCAAAACGCGTTATCAGAGAGAAATCGAACGGCTGATTGCCACTGAGTTGCTGGAGTGGCCTTGCACGATGAGTGATCGGCAGGCTTCGACGAATGGGTTTCTCGAACGTATCAAGCAACAGAAGCAGGTGGGTTCTCTTTGCGCATCAGGCGATCTTTCGGAGGAGGTGGTAAGGGAGCTTTCCGACATTCCCCGCCTCATTGCCGAGCATTCTGCCGCCCGCACAGTGGTGTTGGATACTGTGGCGACGGTAATGACGCTGGGCACTGGATGGCTCTTCTTCGGCGATCACTCCCTCGGCATTTCAGGGATCGGCGGTCAGATTGCCGGAAATAGGGCCAAGGACAAGGCTGCCTCCACGTTTGTGTTCGGCGCCAGCCTCGGATCGGCATTCTATTCAGTATTTCCGCCGAAGCCATCCTTCTGGGAGGTCGTGGGAGCCACGCTCATTGTGGGGCTCTTTATTACGGCGATGAGCCTTCTTGTCGGAATGTTGAGCGATCCATGCCTGAAACGGGCAGGCTTCCAGCATACAAGACTGAATGTGTTGATCGATGCCGTGGAGGACAGCTTACATAGACAAGCACGAAAGCATCTCAAGTCTGTCCCCAGACAACTGGCAGCATGATGAGGGATGTGCGGTGAGTGCCTCGTGGATTACCCCGTATTACTCATACGGTTCGTGGCGAAATGGTGGAGTGGCGAGCGACAAACGCGAGGAGCGAAACTCGCATGACTTGTGAGCCCTGTCTGCCAGTCGCGCTTTCCTGCCCGCCTCGCTTGAGTCAGGCAACGGCGATTGTGGTGAAAACGCGATGAGTATTGCGGATTAAGGATGCTGTACCCAGAAGCCGGCTGTCGATCACCATGCTCATCCGTACCGATCATTCTCCCAGGGGAACGCGCTGTTCGAGTAGCCCCGCACTTCCCAGAACCCCTTTTCATCCTTATCCAAAA
>CAZGYZ010000345.1:0-2773 GCA_964530675.1 uncultured Nitrospira sp.
TGAGGTCTCGTGTCAGCGACCGGCGTCCAACAATAAACGCCGCATTGCTGGAGAGCCCCCACTCCGGTCGGACTTGGGCCCAGTCACGGCTGACTTGCGATGCATAACCGGCGGCAACCTGGGGAGCGGGCCGGCTGGGAGCCCCCGGCAATCGACCAAGGCGTTCCTGAGTGTTCAGGAGTCTTGCCGCTTCCAGGTCCTGTTGCAACTGGTGCACATCCGGACGGTGCGACTCGGGCAACTCCTCCAGATCGAACAAGGTGACGTGGTCCGTGGTCGTATTGTGCTCGCCGGCGATAAACCACGTGTCCTCTGGAATCTCGATCCCCTGGTTCCGTAGCTCCTGGCGGACCTTCGGCTTATTGGCCAGGGCTGCCAAGACCCTGGCATTGGGTCCCCCAGGATTCCCTCCGCACGCCCCGCAGTGGTACGCGGATGCGTACGGGTTGTTCTCTGTGGTGCTCCCATGGCCGCAGAGCAGCACCAGCCGCGCGAAACCTCTGGTCAGGCTCATGACACGGAGCGCGTTTTCGACCACCGCCGATTTTTCTGCCGGGGAGAACCTGCGCGCCGCGAAGCGTTCGAGCGTCATATGGTGGTTGCGGGCATTGAGCCCGTACTGATATCGGAGTTCCTCCAGCACGGCATGCTCTTGCTCTACCGAAAGACCAAGCCGCTCGGACGCTGAGGTCTGTCGCCTCGCGTGGCTGCAGTCCTCCGGCTCCCGAAGGGCGGCGAGCCGGAATTCTTCGAGGACCGCCTGCGTGAGGGGTACCGCGTCGTTCCGACGGTCGAACCGCTGCTCGAGCGCCTCGGCGATGCAAGCCCGCTCGTTGCCGTCGATGTAGGCCTCACGCTCCTGTTCAGGGAATTTCTCTACCGGGATGCGGGTCGGGATCGGTGGGGTGAGCCAGCGGCGCAACCCCGTGCGCAGCAGCTCATAGGGCTTCACAAGCAGGGTCTTTCCCAGCATCGCCAGTCCGAACACCAACCCGAACAGGTCGAACGTGAGATAGGAACTGGCGGGGTTCGCCTTGGCCTGGTGAAACAGGTGCCGGACGAACTGGTTCCAGCGGTCCCCAAGCAGGTAGCGTTGGACCCCGGAGTCCTGAACCCACCGCGGTTTCTCCTTCACCACATATTTTGGCTTGATCAGCACAGGACAGAGGAGGAGATCTTCCTCCCGATCGAGCATTCGGTAGTCGATCGGCGTGCCGAAGAATCCAGCGAATCCGATCGTATCGTACTCGCCCTGGGCTTCCAGATGACGGCGGAAAGGCTTGGAGCGGGCATCGATACAGAACACGGCTTGCGCTCGGGGTCTCGGACGCTCGTGACTTTTGTAGTCTGCGGATCTCTGCCTCTCACTCGCCAGCCTCGCAATCAGCGAGCTTCGATATTCTTGCTCGTATGCCTCGTGCCAAACAGGACGGAGCGCGTCAGAAGGGAACCGATCGAGCCAGGACAGCAAAGACCTGGCATCCGCTGGCGGCAGGCGTTGAAGATCCTCCGGGCGAAGCTCGAGGAATTGAGCCATGTGGAAGAGGCGCCAGACGTCCCGGCAGACAGTTTCCGTGTAGGCGTCGTGCGCGTGGGCATGGGAGTCGAAGTCCTCCAGATCATGGGATCTTGCGCGTTCGAGGAGATCGGGAAGTGCCGGGTTGATGCTCAACGTGCTCCGGCAGACTTTCTCGGCCAGCTCAGCCTCGTAAAAAACGCGCACGGACAGGTATTCCAGCGGATCGATTGGGTGACGGCCCTGTTCAGGATAATCCGGGTTCTTATCTCGCCAGCGAATATAGCCGGCCCAGCCGGGCAACTGGCCGAGGTGCCGGCGCAGGTAATCTTCCCGTTGCTCGTTGGAGACCTGCAAGCGGTGAAGGCTCGATGCGAGGGCATCTTCAGGGCGGTCAGAGAGCGCCGTCACCCTTCGAGCGCAGTCGGAGATCCCGAGGGTCCATCCGGAAGCCTCGCGCGGCGCGAGATCCCGCCAGGCAAGATAAAATCCGTGCGTGCGTGAGGGCATCGACCAATCCGCCATGCCTTCATCCAGGAATGCTGCGCACCACTTGATCATGTGTTCGTTGATCTCTCGTTTCAGATCAGAGCCGGTGAGATCGTCGATGATCTCGGCTGCGGTGCGGATGCGCTGCTGCGTCGGTCCATGCTCGGCGCGCACAGATCCTCCAGCCTTGGCCGTGGTGGGGGAATGCCCGTGGTTGCCAGTCGATCCATCTTCAGAGAGATCGAGCGCCTTCAAGGCCCCGGACCACAGCGAACGGATGTAGACCGCTTCAGGGTCGCGCCCCGCCGCGTGCGATCTCAGCCGATCTTTGATGGACAGGGGAACATCAGGACGGATACGGTGGGTGGCGTCTTCCTCCGTGAGTTGCCATGGCCATAATTTTGGGTCGAGCGGATCGATGCCGTACACAAAGTGGAAGAGGAGGATCTCTTCAGGATGGAGACTCCGCTCACCGGCACGGACCGTGTCCTGCGATGCGAGCTCCGGCTCCCGCGATCGCAGGGCGCTCAACAGCTCCTTCTCGGAAATCCGTCCCTCGGCGTAGCATGCCCGGTACTCCGCCGTGGAGAGATAACCTTCTCCTCCCAGCACGTGCTTCGCTTGCGAGACGGCTTCATGAAAGGGCAAATGTTCGAACCCGATCAAGGGATTGCGATAGGCGAACGTCCGAAGCGGCCAGTTCGGAGGAATGACCTCGACCGCCTGTGACACCAGGGCTCGAAGCTCCTCACGCTCTGCCTCGTTCAG
>CAZGYZ010000346.1:0-2771 GCA_964530675.1 uncultured Nitrospira sp.
TTTGACTTCCCACTATGAGAAGGCGCAGCATGGCTTCTCTTATCCATACGACACAGAGGTGTATTGTGACTCCTTGCTAGTTTCGCCCAATCCAGCCACACAGAATCGTTCAAGAACTGAATCGCGCCCTCTTGGCAGACTTCGCCATGAGGGCGTTGTTGTTTGCGCAGCGGTAGCCATCATCGGAAGGAGTTTGAGATGAAACGACTAGCAGCCTTTTTGGCCATACTGATCCTGGGATCGCCCGCGCTTGCCCTGGCGGAAGAACATGGGGGGTATCGAGGAATCGGAACACTCTACTTCACCTTCATAGGCGCAATTCTGATCTATGGTGTCTACGACAGCTTCGGCAAGATGGCAATGTATGTGGCAGCGCCGATCATCGCGATCGGGCTCTATCTGATGTTACCCGCGCACTAGCTACTGACGGTAGGGTGCGATGGAAGAGGGTTGGCCTGCCTAATCCAGCCAGTCCTTCTCTTTCAGTTTTCTTGGAAGATATTTCTTGGTGAGGTACTGGAAGTCTTTGTTGGCGAGGGCATCCAGTTCGTACTTGAGTCCGCTCGCGAGCATCCGCTTGATTTCCGCCTGCCAGGCCGGCTTCTGGAACCACTGATAGTTGAGCAGTTCTTTCGCACGTGCAATGTCCTTTTCGTTCAGTTTGATCCCGACATTACGCGGAAGTTCGTACCGTTCTGGGTCGGCACTGGAAAGCCCGATAAACTTGGCTTTGGGAATCGCCATCCGTTGGCTCTCAAAGGCCAGATTGATCGAGCCTTGCTTGACGACGGAATAGATATAGTACCCCCAGGGATCGTTATCGACCAGAACATAGACCGGGAGTTTATATTCCTCGTGTAGTCGCCGTGCCAAGCGGCGAACCCCGCGAGGCGGCTGTCCATTTCCAGTCAGCAGCACGCAGTTATACCTTCGCCAGAACTTGTCTTCTGAGAGGCGATTCCACTGCGTGCCCTTCTCCACCAACAGCACGAAGTCCGCCGTACAGCGGCGGATCTCCACATACTCCGGCTCAACAATCGACGGAACCGAGTAGCCACCCTTCCCCAGCTTGGCGCAATCCACGCGGTCGCCATCGTCACCGAGCACAAGCGGGCCGACGACACTCCCCCCGTTCTCTGCTCGCACATGTAACTCTTCGCGGAGCGCCGTGAGCGACACTTCCAGATCTTCAATGATCGGGTCTGATTCGTCCTGGGTATCGAAAGTATTCTCGTGCGAGTCCTGAATAGTGTGCTTGGTCCGATAGTAGATCTCTCTGAGCGAAGTCGTCAATTCCGCGCGCTGCAGTTCGGAAAGGGCATCCGCGACCAATATGGTCTGCATGAACTTCTTGGCCATACCGACGTTGAAAAATGAACGGGCCTGCTTCTTACTTCCCATTTCGAGCAGCCCCTTGCGCTCGTTAAAGGTCACGTTCGAAAGGGCACGAATCGGAATGGCCATCGTCGGATCTTTTGCCCGCTGCGCGGCTGCAATCACCAGATCGGCCAACCCGATCAATTTTTTCTCGACCACCCCATTCCTCGTTATCTTCGTTTTGGCCATGCGTTGTCCTATTTTTTCTTCCCTGTCAGGTGAACCTTACGCCCTGTGCGAACTGCCGCTGCTGGCCGCTGTGAGGATGATTTCTTCTTCGCAGGCCTCGCCATCGCAGCCTCCTTCCGGGTAGGTTTCAATGGAGCCGGCTTTTCTTCGATAGGTTCTGCGTCGGAAACGCCAGCTGCCGGCGGAACCTCTCCATCAACTCCTTCAGCTGTGACAATGATGGAATGTGGCAGGCCTTCCGGTCCGGCGCCGGTCTTGCCGAGCGTTTCATCCGTCTTGCTGCCGCCCGTCCGCGAGGAGGCAATCTTCTGCAGCTGCGCTTTGAGCTTTTCGGTTGGCAGCTTCCCCCCCTTCAACCGGTTACAGGCTTCGACCACTTCCTGGATATAGAGTTCGAAGATATTG
Organism: uncultured Nitrospira sp.; assembly: GCA_964530675.1. Lineage (GTDB taxonomy): Bacteria > Nitrospirota > Nitrospiria > Nitrospirales > Nitrospiraceae > Palsa-1315. The sequence goes on from CAZGYZ010000346.1 coordinate 1,972, forward strand.
CGCCGCCGGTATTCACCCGCCGCCCGCTCGCGCCGGCGCAGAAAGAGTCCCAGGCGCCGCCCGCATTCGCGAAGCGCCAGGGTAATTTCCTTGTGAATCTCGTCATACTCCGCAATCGCTTCTTTGGACTCGCTGGTAAAGGGCACCCACACGGAAGCGATGTGCACGAAGATGACCATCGGTCCGGCCGGCAAGGCTCCACGAGACTGAGAGATCCCATAGTTGCGCCAGGTCGTCGCAAGCACCGCCTTGAACGATGCGCAGGCAGATTGCTGATACAGCAGCGGCACCCGGTTCGCGTAACGAATTACGCGGGCGAGTTCCGAGTCTCCCTCCTCCTGCTCTCCCTCTGCCAACGGCTGTGCCGGTTTCTCAGGCTTCGCCGCACTGTCCGGCGCTTTCCCGAAGGCCAATCCCGCTTCGATGATGAAGGGATTGCCGCGATACACGGAGGGGGGCCGGCTCACGGCGGTGTAGAATTCACCTTTGATCTGCCTGTAGAGACCTGAGAGGATCGCCTTTTCGCCGATCGGTGAGAGGCAGTTGGTCGGCGGCGCCATGATCTTCGTCGATTGAATCGTGTGATAGAGCGTCTCGGCGATCGCCCCGCGAATGTCACGGGGCCTCGCCCTAGGCGAGACCTTCGCTGTCTTACATATCTCATCCGCGAGCGCCGGCGGCACCCGGCAGAAATCGCTCGACAGAAAGCTCGAAAGCGTCGCGCCTTTGGTCTCCTGGAGCATCTTGAGGAGCATCCCGAACTCGATGCCGTAGGGATGGGGCTTGATTTCTTTCGGCGA
>CAZGYZ010000347.1:0-2765 GCA_964530675.1 uncultured Nitrospira sp.
GCTGGGCGCGATTGCACTGTTGGCGGCAGAGGAAGGCCGGAAGTTCATCGTGAACCGATTCACAAACAGTCGCGCAGGCAAAGTCACGCAACAAGCTGGTACATCATGACCAGTAACCCCCAAGACCCGACTCGTGAGGTCCCTGTCACCGAGATCATTCCCCCCGGATCTTCTCCAGCGCCGGCTCGCCATTCGTCGAGTGCTTCATCAGGCCAGGAGCACCAACTCTCCGCCACCATGCCCGTGTTTTCTTCACCAAGGACCGGTCCCCGTCCTCCCTGGCTCATCGGCATCGCGATCCTCCTCACGATCATCGGGGCAGGAACCTGGTATTGGTGGACGGCCGGGATTCCGCCGGTCCACTACAAAACAGCGCTGGTCGATCGAGGCCCCATCACCGCGATTGTCACCGCCACCGGCACGGTCAATCCGGTCGTGTCGGTGCAGGTGGGCAGCCAAGTCTCCGGCAAAATTACCCAGCTGATGGCGGACTTCAATTCCGTAGTCACGAAGGGCCAGGTCCTGGCCACGATCGATCCGCAACCGTTCCAAGCGAGGGTGAGTCAGGCCCGCGCATCGCTCAAGAGCGGGCATGGCAATCTGGCGAAAGCAAAGAACATGGCCAATCAGCGGAAACTCGAACTCGATCGTATGAAGACCCTGCTCCGGCAGCAATTCGTCTCTCAGGCGGATCTTGACCTCGCCGCCACAAACTTCCGTGACGCCCAGGCCCAAGTCGAGGTCGCGCAAGCGCAGATGGATCAAGCGGTGGCCACATTGGCCTCGGCCAAGCTCGATCTCGGCTATACCACGATCTATTCCCCGGTCAACGGCATCGTGGTGTCCCGCAATGTCGATGTCGGCCAAACCGTCGCCGCCAGTTTCCAAACGCCGACCCTCTTCGTGATCGCACAGAACCTGACACAGATGCAGGTGGACACCAACGTCAGCGAATCCGACATCGGAGGCGTGGTGGAAGGAAAACCCGCCAACTTCCGCGTGGACGCCTATCCCAAGCACTTCTTCGAGGGCACCGTGACGCAGGTGCGCAACGCGCCGATCAGCATCCAGAACGTGGTGACCTACGACGTGGTAATCACGGTGGACAACCGGGACCTCAAGCTCAAGCCAGGGATGACGGCGAACGTGACGATCGTGACGGCCAAGAAAGAAAATCCTCTGCGCGTACCGAACGGGGCTTTGCGCTTCAGAATGCCGGGCGCCCTAGTGGACCGCAAGGTCACGCAAGTCTGGGTGATGGATCAGGCGAAGCAGGTGCACCAGGCGGTGATCACCACCGGCATCGCCGACTCCCTCTCCACAGAAATCGCCGAAGGGGTACTGAAGGAAGGAGACCAGGTAATCCTGGGGATTGAGACGCCCGAAGAACAAGCCCAGAAGAAGCTGCCGCCGGGCTTCGAAGGCGGCCCGAGGATGAGATAAACGGCCAAAGGCCGTTTATCTCGTCTGTCTGGTCTATCTGGTCTGTCTGGTTCGTTCGTCAAATCAGAAGACCAAATAGACAAGATAGACCAAACGACCAGATAGACCAAACCGATGTCTTTTCTCTGGCTCACGACCTTGTCGGCCCTCCGCATCCTCCGCCGCAATCCGCTGCGCGCCGGGCTGACTATGCTCGGCATCATCATCGGCATCGGCGCCGTCGTGGCGATGGTCAGCTTGGGGCAGGGCGCCACTGCCTCCGTCCAGGCTGAAATCGCCAGCCTCGGCACCAATGTCCTGATCATCGTCCCTGGCGCCACGACCGTCGGTGGTGTGCGGGGCGGGCTTGGCTCGATTTCCACGCTCACAGTCGACGATGCAGAGGACATCCGGACCAAAGTCGGGAGTGTTATGACGGTGATATACGGCTCGCGATCCGTCTTGCAGGTCATTCACGAGAACAAGAATTGGAGCACCGTCGTCGTCGGCACGACGCCAGAATTTCCCGACATCCGCAGTTGGCCGATTGCCCAGGGCAACTTCTTTACGCAGTCCGATATGGATTCCGCTGCAAAAGTAGTCGTGCTGGGAAAGACCGCGGCCCAGAATCTGTTCGAGCCGGGTGAAGAGATGGTGGGAGCCGAGATTCGCATCAGAAACACCCCGCTTCGTGTGATCGGGATCCTGGCACCGAAGGGTCAATCGATCAGTGGTCAGGACCAAGATGACCTGGTCGTGCTTCCGTTCTCGACGGCTGAACGAAAAGTCCTGGGCACGAAGTTTCTTGGAACCGTCGGGATCATCCTGGTCGCCACTCAGACGCGCTATGCGATCCCTGCCGTCGTTGCAGACATCAAAGAACTGTTGCGGGCACGCCATCACCTCCCCGCCTCGGAGGATGAGGACTTCACCATCCGCACCATGGAAGATATTGCCAACACCATTGCCGGCACAAGCCGGACGATGATGCTCATGCTGATGAGCATTGCCTCGATTTCGTTGATCGTCGGCGGCATCGGCATCATGAATATTCTCCTGGTGTCGGTCACGGAACGGACGAGAGAAATCGGGCTTCGCATGGCCGTCGGGGCGAAGCGCAGGCACATCCTGCTGCAATTTCTGATCGAAGCGATCATTATGACGGCGATCGGCGGAATCCTCGGCGTGGCCGCCGGCGTAGGGGGCGCGAAACTGCTGACCACGATGGTCGGCTGGCCGACCATCATCTCTCCGGAAGCCGTCGCCGTTGCGTTTCTATTTTCTCTGATCGTCGGCGTCTTCTTCGGCCTGTATCCCGCAAACAAAGCGTCGAAAATGAACCC
>CAZGYZ010000348.1:0-2763 GCA_964530675.1 uncultured Nitrospira sp.
CCGGTGCGGCTGCGCCGCTCGCCAGGAGCGATTCAAGCTTGGCTTCCGTCATCGGCGCCGCCACACTCACGACCATCTGCTCAGGATCGTCGAGATAGCGGATCCCTTCACGCGCGGCCACGTCTTTCAGATGGAGACCTTGCGCAATGGCAAGCCCTGAGGCATCGACCTCGATGAAGTCCGGCAACGCAGCCGGCAGACACTCGATATGCAACTCGCGCATATTGTGATGAAGGATACCGCCTTCTTTAACGCCGGCTGGCACTCCCCCGGTCAAATGCAGGGGCACCTTCACGCGAATCGGCTTGTCCATTGAGATTTCAAACAGATCCGCATGCAGGATGTTCCCCTCGACCGGATCGACCTGGAAATCGCGCAATAGTGCGGTGCGGTTCGGTTTAGACTTCGCGCCGGTGAGCGTAAGCGATACGAGCGCGGCCCCTCCCGCCTGTGCCTTCAAAATCTTGACCAGGCTATCGGGTTCAATCGTCAAGAGCAGGCATTCGCCCTGCCCATACAACACTCCGGGAACCTTGCCCTCCCGTCGAAGCTGGCGGGCCGCACCTTTTCCCGTTTTCTCTCTCACTGTGACTGCTAAATCAAACCTCATGATAGTCCTCCGTCTTCCTCTCGCCGATCTCTAGATATGTTCAATTTAGGCAAACAATGAACTCACTGACTCATCTTCATGGATTCGCCGAATCGCCTCGCCTAACAGGGGCGCGACCGACAATTGATGTAACTTCGGGCAGCTCTGCTCTTTGCCCCGTAACGGAATCGTGTTGGTCACGATCACTTGCTTCAAGCAGGATTGCTGGATCTGGGTCAACGCCGGCCCAGTGAGTACTGCGTGGGTACAGGCGGTCCACACTTCCCGAGCTCCTCGATCCATACAGGCCTGAGCCCCCTTCACGATGGTGCCTGCCGTGTCGATCATATCGTCCAGCAAGAGCGCACTCTTGCCTGCGACGTCGCCGATGATGTTCATGATCGCCGTCTGATTCGGTCCTTCGCGCCGTTTATCGATAATCGCCAAACTCGCGCCGAGCCGCTTCGCAAAGGCGCGCGCCCGCTCGACTCCACCCGCATCTGGCGAGACGACCACCACGTCATTCACCTTCTGCTTCGTAATGTAATCCAAAAGAACGGGCAGCGCGTAGAGATGGTCCACCGGCACATTGAAGAACCCCTGGATCTGTCCCGCATGGAGGTCCATCGTCAGCACCCGATCGGTACCGGCGGTGCTGATGAGATCGGCCACGAGCTTGGCTGAAATCGGCACACGTGGCTGATCTTTGCGATCTTGGCGCGCATAGCCGAAATATGGGATGACCGCGGTGATACGATTCGCAGAGGATCGCTTGAGTGCATCAATAATAATAAGCAGCTCCATAAGGGAGTCATTGACGGGCTGGCAACTCGACTGCACGACAAATACATCACCGCCACGAACGTTCTCCTCAATCTTGACGCGAATTTCTCCGTCACTGAATGACGACACCGTGGCGGCACCGAGCTTTGTCCCAAGGTAGGAGCAAATCTCATGGGCCAGTGCCAGATTCGAGTTGCCAGAGAATATCTTTAGCTCTCTGCTCATCGATTCCTCAGAGGGTTCGTATCTGCGACTGCGTCACGGTCTGATTACGTATTATATGGTTCGTCTCGACGGCGGGCGTCGGTGGGCGTGATCGTAGCCCGCCTACTTCATTCGCTGCGCGCTGTTGAGGAAGCCAACTAAGGGGTTAGAATCTAGCGGAATGCACGGGGAGTTGTCAACCGATCCGTGGAGGGGGCTTATCGGGGACGTTCATCTCGCCAGACAAGCGGGCCCGAGCAGGTGGAAACGACAAACACTTTCATCGAGTCCTCATTCGCGAACTGGGCCTGGGCCTGGCGCGCTCGCGCTTCGTTCGCGAAAACCCCAAATACCGTCGCCCCGCTTCCGGATAGCAGCGCGATCTCGGCCCCGTAATTCTGTAGACTCCGTTTAATTTCTCGAAGCTTCTCATGTGCGGCAAAGACCGGCGCCTCAAAATCATTCTCTGCCGCCACAATCAATTGGGCCCAGCTCACTTGCGATTGCCGGTCGAGGTTCTGCTGAACCGGCGATAGCGGCGTCACCGCAGGCCTAGTGGCAGCCAATTCTTGATACGCCCACTTGGTATTGACCCCAAACCCCGGGTTGACGAGCACAACCCAGCGCCCCCCTTCAACGACGACCGGACGAACTGTTTCTCCCCGACCCGCCACAAACGCTGATGGCGCAAAGAGAAAAAATGGTACGTCGCTGCCCAACGATTGCCCGGCATCAGCCATCTGCGTCGGAGACCACTCCAAGCGCAATAAACGGTTCAAACCTATGATGGTGGCTGCAGCATCGCTACTCCCGCCACCAAGTCCGGCTCCCATCGGAATGCGCTTTCGCAACTCAATGTCGAGACCAATCGACTGCCGGGCTCGCGCCAACACTTCGGCGGCCGCGCGATAGACGAGGTTACTCTGGTCTGCCGCCAGCTGTGCCGCATCACATCTCAGCTGAATATCCTGTCGGTCGGTACGCAACCTGATCTGCACCTCGTCTTCGAGGGCAACCGTCTGCATCATCGACCAGAGATTGTGGAACCCGTCGGGGCGACGATCGAGGATACGCAGGACCACGTTGATTTTGGCAGGAGCGAAGACGGTGATCTCGGACGGGCTCGACTGGGGATTAATCACGACCTCCCTTGATGGCATACTTCTCTAGTCGATAGCGAAAGGATC
>CAZGYZ010000349.1:0-2760 GCA_964530675.1 uncultured Nitrospira sp.
CCTCGGGGGCTTGGCATCCTCACGATTGAGGGCGGTCGTATCGAGCCCGCCCTGATCATACTGTGCGATCGCGTGGAGTGAAGCCCAACTTTCATTTAGCCGCCTCCCAGTGCCGAAAGAAAAAGGGGATGCCTTTCCTGCATTATCTTGATTCAGGATGCCATGTGGCAGCAGTATAAGTGCAATTTGGCTGACATCGGAGGGACGGTATGCTACGCACAGCAGACATCGTCGAGGCGCTCGGAGGCCGAAAGGTTCTGAAGCGGCAGATCTCGAACTTGAATGAGCTGCGGCAAACCGTGGGCGCAGGATTGTCCTACGCGTCGCTCGAAGCGGTGATGGTGAAATTCGGGCTCGCCCGTGGGGAGGCGGCATCTGCCCTGCATTTGCCGCAGCGGACCTTCGCGCGCCGCAAAAAAGAAGGCAAGCTTAGTGCCGGCGAGTCGGATCGGCTGCTCCGGCTTGCCCGTCTTGGCGCGCAGGCCGCGTATGTTTTGGGAAGCGAGGAGAAAGCCGCCAGATGGCTTCGAAGGTCCAACCGTGCCTTGGGCAACGAGGTTCCCTTGGAGCTTCTCGAAAGCGATATCGGGGCCAGGCAGGTCGAGGAAGTCTTGGGGCGAATTGAGTATGGCGTGTATAGTTAGTCCCGGCCATGCGCGTCTGGCGAATCATTCCCAAGCTTCATCTGTCGCAAGCCTTTGATGGCGAGGGGGCTCGACGGTTTGGAGGGCGCTGGAACCGTTTAGGTACGCGGGTTGTCTATACTTCTGCGACTTTGTCTCTTGCAGCCCTCGAATTCTTTGTGAACCTTGACCGGGATACAGAGCCCGATCAACTCGTCGCCATCTCCGCCGACATCCCGGATGACATGCGCATTGGACACATAGACGTTTCGGACCTTCCGAAGAACTGGCGCAGCTATCCTGTGTCGGAAGAGTTGCAGGATTTTGGAACGGCGTGGGTGGCAAGTGCTTCCACGGCGATGCTGGTCGTCCCATCAGCCGTGATTCCCGATGAACGCAATTACCTTTTGAACCCCGCCCATCCCGATTTCAAGCGGTTTCGCCTCAACAAGCCCGAGGCATTCCACCTCGATCCGCGCATGTGGAAATGAAAGCCGAGTTTCCAATCTCCCTCGTCCTTCCAGGGGGCCCAGAAAAGACTCCCTCGTGATGCTTCCGGACGTTGAGGTTCTGGACCAGGGATTCTGAGCATAGACGTAACTACTCAGGTGCTCAGGCTGAAGGCAATGAATTATCCCGCAAGGCACGAATGGCCAGGGGGTCAGGTGTTTAGGCTGAAGATCGAAGACTAAAAGCCTTCAGCCTATCTACCTGAGTAGTTACGCATAGACGGTGTGAGTATCTTTGAAGACCGAGGCCACCGTGGAAGAGCGCTTGACAGAAGAGCAGTGCTGGGAGCTGTTCCAGCGTCTTTTCCCGAACGGGCTTCATGATCCGTCTCTGGTGCAGGAACTGGCACCCAAGAGGTGGGAGCGGTCTCCGCTGGTGCTTGTATATCACCCGACGGCGGAGCAGGTATATGAAGAAACGTTGCGGCTTCGTAACAATCTCAGGCGGTTGAGGAGGAAGACGGCGCAGCCTGAAGAGGAACCGCAGATCATGCTCGACGCTCTTCGGCGAGAGATGCCGGTTGATGCGCCGAATCCGGCCAAGGAGTGCGCTGACCTGCTGGGCTGCTGCTTGTGGGATGTGTTTGCCGACAACCATGATGTGTGTACCGCCGAGGGTGTGCTCGTCGATCTAGGATCCTTCCGCGCCGCGGCTGGCTTCATTGCGGACTTTCGACATCGCCGGATCCACTCCGAGGCACGGCTCAACGAGCGCAGAGAGTACATCGAATTCTACCTTGGCACCTGGATGGTTCGGCACCGCGCAGATCTGACGCCGGTCTACGAACTGATCTTTCGTCGTATGCAGCAACTCGGCTTGGATTGGCGGTATGTCCACCCGCGGCTCATGCTTGTGGACCTTCGCCCGCTCCATGAGGCGTTGGAGAGCGAGAACGTTCCAGAAGCGGTCAGGTACGATCCAACGGAGAACTACTGGCGCGAGCGAAGAGAAGCGGCGCGTGATGCCGAGGTGGCCGATCTCCGGCGGAACCTGGATGAGGCCTACATGGAATCCGTGGAGGAAGCCCGATACGATCCGCCCCCGGCCACGGTGTGCGCGTATCAGCGGGCGTACGGTCGCTTCCCTGCCGGCTGGCCTCCCGAAGGCGAGGGCGAGAATAGCAGTTAACCCCAAGGCGACACGGGAAAGGCCCTACAGCCTGTGCGTGAGGAAGATGGGGTCAGTTTCTTGACCTTGCATTCAAAGGGTATCAGTGCTTGGCAGAAAAGTGCGAAGTCAAGAACTGACCCTTCTGGCTTCGGAGAAAGATCAAGGCCGGATGGAGTGGCTCTCGACGCACCCAATGAGCGCCGCCCGGGCCGAACGATTGAAAGCGGAACTCGCCGCCTTGCCCAAGAAATCGCCGGAGCCTTTTACCTTCGACTGGAAACAGGTGCAGGCGTCACTCGGATCCTAGGAGTCTGTCCGAGTAATGCCGTTCTACTGCGGCAAACGATCTGCCGGCATCTGCGTCGTTCTCGATCCCAAGAAATCCTCGACGTATTGCAGAGAATACGCCTCCGGTTTCTTGGACCCTGCGGCCTTGCATCTGCCAGCAGCTCGTTGAGCCTCGCAACGAAGGATCACTCGGAGAGACTCCTGGCCAGTCGACACCCCATGAATCAGC
>CAZGYZ010000350.1:0-2736 GCA_964530675.1 uncultured Nitrospira sp.
AGGCCCCGGCAAACATATGGCCATAGACCGCCTGAAAGGACAACTTGCCGTCCATAAACATGTGCGTCCAGGCGAAGTCTATTTCATCGCCGACGTGCCTCGTGGTGTTGTCCGCCTTTGAATAGACATAGACCCCCTGTGTGGCTCGATACCAGTTGTCCTTCGTATTGGCCAGATTGAAACGGGAGGCCCATATTTCAATGTGGTCATCCTTGCTTGGGCGGAATTGCAAGTTGACCGCGAAACCCATCATATTCTTCCAGCCTTGGACATCCATATAGCCCATGTGAATGTGGTTGGTCGGGTACATGTTCTCAAACGTATTGGCAGTGCTACAACCGGTCGTGGACCCTGCGAAAGTACAGTTCGCCCGGCCATCGCCCGAGGCATAGTCGAAGTTGAAGGCCAACCGCGGTTTCCAGGCCCACTCATAATGGGTGTAGCCGATCCAGTTTCTGGTCGCCCAGGCACTGATGTGGAGGTTCTTCGAGTTTCCGCAATTTGGTGAACAGCCAGGCTGGTTGCTATCACCCATTTGACCGAACTGGTAGAGCGTTTCACTTATCGCGTCGAAGTTCCCTTTGCGCATCTCGATTCGGCCTCCGACGTTATGACGGGTCTGGTTCGAGTGCCTCGGTGTACCGAGACCCTGAGCCCGGTTGTCCGGCGAGTTGTACCGGTTGGAGTAGAGGAAGTAGTAGGGCTCGATGATGAATCCCGGCACCGACTTGATCTGGTTGTAGAAAAGGAGAAAGTCGGAGTCTCGGTTCGCATCATTTCCGCTATTGACGGCGCCTGGGCCAATGTTCTGGTCGCGAGCGCCGACCGGCACTGCTTGTCCGATATCGGATTCAGAGGTGCGAAACCAACCAGCGTAGCTATCCCAGGCCTTGGTGCTGTATTGAAACATCACGCCGTCATGGGAAATTCCTGTGTTGGACCAGTCGAAGGCGCCGAACAGAGACTGGTTGCCGAGCGATACATATTGCCGACCGGCCTTCATGCTCAGGCCTTGAACCCCGGCTAAGTTCCGGACCAACATGTAGGCAGCGCGGACCCCCAATGTGTTGCAGTTACCCCCGCCATTCTGTGTCGCACAGCCGTTATGGTTCCTTGCGTCGTCTTGGGTGCCCTCTTTACCATTGGACCCATTTCCGCCCCAGGTCCTCGAGTCCTGCAGTTCCATGTAGAAATTCATGTCCGGCGAAAGGTCGTACCCGATACCCAATCGTACCCACTGTTGGGCATAGAAGTCGTTTTGTTTGCCAGGGGTACCATTCGCGGCGGTGGTGGTGTTCGGATCGTTACAGGCTCCGTTCCCGACAATATTGCTGCCGAAACAGACGCCGTTCCGCCAGATCGGCCGCACGCGGAGATCGCCGCGTATCCAGAATTTATTGAGATCGAAATTCTTTCCGATTTTCGGATCGTAGAGTTCGTATTCTTCCTTATTCGGAATCGAGCGAGCAACAACGGGGACATGGGTGATTCTTTCACCTTCCGGCAATTCAAACGCGGCTTGCGCCGGGGCCGTCACGAATGACAGCCCTGCTACGATCGCGGCAGCATGACAATAGGCGACCAAATTGGCCCGCCATGTTCGTCTGATGACTCTCATGTGATGCTCCAGTCAACTTGAGAAGGTAGCCGTGGGTGACTCATGAGGTAGTGGCGCAGCTAGTCGAGGAGACAACAACGAGGGCAGGACTGACAGTCAACGCCAAACTGGACTAGCGGCAACATCCGGCCCATATGAAGGGGATGGCCGTAGAGACAGCTTCCATGAAGCTTGGGTCGTACGTATAGCATGGGGGAGGACTTATACCATCTGGCCGAGCCGGCTGTAAATACCGGTCGGTCGACGGCCTAGTGGCCAGAGCTTACTCGTCTCGCTTTTTCTACTTTTCTCTCCGCACCGTTACGCCTGATTGGTTGGTCCCTTTGAATCAACCTGTTTCTCTGCCGACGCCGTCACAGCCTTAATCTGTTCTTCAGCATCTTTGATCGAGGCCTGAAAATCCTGCTCGACCATCTTCACTTCCTGCTGGATCATGTTGAGTTCCGGCTCCACCGACTTCCGCAAGTCGTCCGCTGTCTCCTTGAACCCCTTGACCAATTTTCCGACCTGGCGAGCGACTTCAGGCAGCTGCTTGGGGCCAAACAGCAAGAACGCAATCACCAAAATAATAAGAACTTCGCCGATGCCCAATCCGAACATGGTTCGTCATACGTAAAACGTCACGCGTCATGCGAAAAGCAAAAAAGGAAGCGTCTGATTCCTCTTGGCGCTTCACGCTTCACGCCTCACGCTTCACGTCCCCTTACCCTTGCTTGACCTGCGTCCCTGATTGAACAGGCGCCGTGGCCGGCGGAGCGGCCTGCGCAACCTGCGAGGGTGGCGCTTCAGGCGTATCGGAAGGAGGAGGCGTCACGTCGATGGCATCGGCCTCGTTGACGCTCTTCTTAAATCCCTTGATGGCCTTCCCGAGCCCTTCACCCAACTGCGGAATCTTGCCGGCGCCGAAAATGATCAAGACAATGACCAAAATCAGGACCAATTCCATCCATCCAAACGATCCAAACATCAATCACCCGCTTTCTCTTCTTGTCCCACCCAAACCCGCTCGCTCTGCGGCGTTGAACCGATCGAAAGGTGAGAACCTTCCTCATGCGAGGGGGAAGTATATAAAGGCTATAGCAGAACAAGAACTGAGTCAAGCAGAATTCCGCATACTT
>CAZGYZ010000351.1:0-2726 GCA_964530675.1 uncultured Nitrospira sp.
GACGCGAAACAGGCAGGACAGGCGAGACGAGCGCGCGAGATTGGCGCGACGTGGGTCTGGTTTATCTGGTCAATCCAGCTTGTTTCGTAGCGTAAACCAGAGAAACCAAATGAACCAAACAAACAAGATAGACGAGTTCGCTCGGCCCGGCACCAACCTCTTGACTCAATTCGCCAATTGACCGATCAGCCATTCCATCGCATCGGATGACGCCAGCCAGGCTTCGGCAAAGGCCGCCATATACAAAACAGCCTCGTCTCGGTCGCCGGGACTATAGGTTGCAGGTAACTCGGCGGGTAGTTTTCTTTTGCCGGTAAATAAACCCGCGACATGGCGGTTGCACTTCATCGCCGTCTTCAGATCTGCCTTCGCGGCCACCTGGTCTCCCCGGCGAAGATCGAGCAGCACCCGGCTCCAGAGGAACGCAGCAGACCAGTCGTCCCTATATTGCCTGAAGAGGCGTTCTGCCCCGGCATCGTGTTCCAGCGCAAGATAGCGACTGAGCAACACGTCACGAATGCCTTGGTTGTCGCTGGGGTTGAGATCGAGCAGCGCTTCACTGTGAGCAATGGAATCCTGTTCCTGCCCCATGGCCCATAAGCAATCGGCAAGCCCCTGCCGCGCGCGCATATAGGGTCTGGTCTCGATCATGCCCCAGAAATGGCCCGCGTTCTCAGCAAAAAATGCCTCGCCCAAACTACGCCTTCCGGCATCGACCCCTTGTTGGTAATAATCACGGGCCTCTTCCGCCGACTTCGCATCCGTCTCCGCAAGAATGGAATAGGCATCCACGCAGTCAGAGAAAATCGCCAGGGCCTGGCGGGCAAGCGCTGCTGCTTCGACATCGGTCGGCGCCTCCCAGGCTTGGTATGCCAATTCTTGAGCTTGCGCTGCAAGAGATTGCGGTTCGGATGGCGGAAGCTGTCCACCTCCTTCATCCAGTAAGCGATTCATGAAAGCCTGCGCATCGTCCAGGCTCTTAAACTCTTGCTCCTGCATCAGTCGGCTCAGATCTGCCATTATGCCTTCCGGACCTATTCGGCTCTGCAACAGCGGCGGGGCAGCGGGCTTTCTTGCCTGTGATCGTTTCCGTTTAATCTTCTTCGCCATGACCGTTTCCTCCTTACAAGGCCTCTACTAGGCGCCGCAGCCACATTTCGGTCAAGGCACCGTGCTCACCCCTATCCGCCGACTGAAGTGCGGCCACATAGTCGCGGCGGTTCGTTCTCCCAGTCGGCGCGGTCCCTACATGAGGAAGGCCGAGCTTGTAGAGCAGGGCGGCAAGGAGGACACGTCCAATGCGGCCGTTGAAATCCTTGAATGGATGAATCCATTGGAACCGCCAGTCGGCCCAGGCCAGGAGTTCTGCACAATTCGCAACTGACTCCTGATTGAGACGCAACAGCCGTGCGCTCAGGTCGTCGCAGAACTGCCGCATGTGGATCGGCACTTCGCAGTATAGCGGTGGTGGTGTGGGAGCCGACCTGCACATTCACATCACGGAACCGACCGGCCCAATCGGGGAACAAATGACCAGCGAGATGCTTGTGCCGAAGACAGAGCCATTCTGAGGTAATGACGATCTGATCGGGACGGCATTGTAGGATCTCGTCGTAGATGGCGACGAGAGGAACGGCTAGACGTTGGGACAGTTCTTGATAAGAGAGGCGGCCTTCGGCGGTCTCGAACTCGCGAGTGGACCCTAGCTCGCTTTGGCCTTCAGCACCGCCGTCAGGGTCTTGAGGCGATCCGTACTGACCGGCTGGTTCTCGAACGCCATGGACTGGCTCACCCGCTCCCGCAGGACTTTCCTGTGTACCGCCGCTACCTTCGCGGGCGTATTGTGGCACTTTCTCCACGCGCGGAGTTTCCCGTCGGCTTTGACGAGATCCATGATTCCGTCTGGATTGACTTTCATAAGGCTGGCGCTTCCTCTTGTCACGCATGGATGCTCACGCAATCCTCCACGGTGAGGTTACGATAACGGAATCTCTCAGGCAGGTCAAACGTCCAAGTACATGCTACGAACTATTCTGTTAGTCGGCTCAGTAACTCTTCACCTGTATTCAGCGAAGTGGCTGGTGTGGGCTCCACTGCGCGCATCGAGCGATCGTCATCCATCAAATAGATCCTTCCAAGCTCGCTCGTTACCTCTTCAGGGATGGGGACTGAGTGATCTTCCACTGCGCGCGTCCAACGAGGGGAGTCCGCGACCGCGCGTTGTGCGAGCACAGAAGATCATCAGGCTCCATCCCTTCCTCTGTTCCGGGAGCACAGGACCAACATGGGTGTCCTTCCCATCCTTTTTATCGTGGGGGCTCTGCGAGCACAGAGGCCATGCCAGCTATCTCGCCATCCCCTCAATGATCCCTCCACGCGATGGATACGTGCACGACTTTGCAGTAGACTTGCCCTCAACGGATTACTGAACTGCCCTGCTCTGCTACACGAGCAGGCTACAACTGTCTCAAACGTTTGGACTGGAACGGGTCAGAGGCCACGGGAAACAACCACAGGAGGGCATACTATGTACAAGAAAATTCGGGAGAGATATCTAGTATCCAGCGTTTGTGTCGTTGCAACTGTGTTCATCAGCGGCTGCATTGCGCAGGCGCAACACCAATACCCCACGGCGGACGTTCCCACCTCGGAACCCGCATACCTCACGAAGGTCAAAACTGCCGCGACCGAGCAGATTGTGAGCAAGGCATCGATCATTATGATGC
>CAZGYZ010000352.1:0-2710 GCA_964530675.1 uncultured Nitrospira sp.
CACCGGCATGGTGGCTTCGGCCCATTCGATCTTGAGTTTGCCCTGGTCTGCTAGCTGGATATCCTTCACATCGTATTCCACTGATCTCCTCCTCGTTAGGCGTGAAACGTTAGGGGTAAGGGGTAATGGGATATCAGAAAAAGGGGGACGGTTAATCACACCGTCCCCCTTCGTGTAGTTCGCGCACAGTGTTGATTACAGCCCTGCCTCTTTGCGCAAGATTTTGGCCTTGTCGGTCTTTTCCCAGGTGAACTCCGGTTCGTTCCGCCCGAAGTGCCCATAGGATGCGGTCTTTCTGAAGATCGGCCGGCGGAGCTTGAGATGGTCGATGATACCGCGCGGGGTCAGGGGGAAGTGTTTCCGCACGAGCTTGTCCAGACTTTCGACCGCCACCTTTTCCGTGCCCTCCGTGTCGACCAGCACCGAGACGGGATCTGCCACCCCGATCGCATAGGCGAGCTGCAATTCGCATTTCTGGGCCAACCCGGCGGCGACGATATTCTTTGCGATGTAGCGGGCCATATATGAGGCCGACCGGTCTACCTTCGTCGGATCCTTGCCTGAGAAGGCGCCCCCTCCATGGCTGCCGTGGCCGCCATAGGTGTCGACGATGATCTTGCGGCCCGTCAGTCCTGTGTCGCCCATCGGACCGCCGACCACGAAGCGGCCGGTGGGATTGATGTGGTGTTTCACACTCGTCGGGTCGTAGAGCCCTTTGGGCATCACGGGCTTGATGACTTTCTCCATGATGTCGCGTTCGATCTGCTTGTTTGTCACGTCGGGGCTGTGCTGCGTCGAGACGACGATGGTGTCGATCCTCACCGGCTTTCCGTTCCGGTACTCAACCGTCACTTGGGATTTTCCGTCGGGACGGACCCAGGGCAGAATGTTCTTTTTCCGGACTTCAGCCAGCCGCTTGGTGAGGCGATGGGCGAGGACGATCGGCATCGGCATGAGTTCGGTCGTCTCGTTGGTGGCATAGCCGAACATCAGTCCCTGGTCGCCGGCGCCGCCGGAATCCACGCCCATGGAAATATCGCTGGATTGCTGATGAATGGCGGTGAGGACGGAACAGGTGTGGTAGTCGAATCCCCAGGCGGCATCGCAGTAGCCGACATCCTTGATGACTTCGCGAATGATATCCGGAATCTCGACGTAGGCCTTGGTGGAGATTTCTCCGGCCACGAAGGCAATTCCGGTGGTCAGAATCGTCTCGCAGGCTACCCGAGCATACTTGTCTTTGGCGATAATCGCGTCGAGGATTCCGTCGGATATCTGGTCGGCGATTTTGTCCGGATGTCCTTCCGTCACTGACTCTGATGTAAACAGGTAGTTGTGTCTCATAGGTTCCTCAATGTTCGGTTGGCGGTAACCTAACGAATTGCCGCGCGATATTAGTATAGTACCCGCTCTTTGTCTATCCTTTCATTGCGTTCATTTCAATGTTTATCCAACTCGGCGTCGCGGCTGACTTGCTTGACTCCCCTTTTCCGGCACTTGTAAGATGATCAAATTCTGCTGGTCTCGCCTCGGTTGACGCGTTACGATCATGGTCGGGTTTCCCTTACTGGCCTTCAGTATCATTCATCGGGGCGGTAGGGGCCAATTTTGCCTTGGGTAGCTACTGGCGTTTCGGCGCGCGGAGTGAATAAGAGATGCTGAGGTTCGCGATTGCAGGAACAGTGCTTTGGCTGATGGCTGCAGTTATAGGTTTGAGTGGTGCGGCAGCGGCGGATATTCTGCTAATCGCTGATCGCAACACCGTCAAGCTGGGTGAGCCAGCGCCGAACTTTCAGCTCCGGGATTTGGAAGGCCGGCTTGTCGCGCTTTCGGACCTGCGCGGCAAAGTGGTACTCCTGAATTTTTGGGCTACCTGGTGTGGCCCCTGCCGGGTGGAGATGCCGGCGATGGAGGAGCTCTACCGCATGTTTCCACGGAAGGACTTTGAAATTCTCGCCGTGTCTACCGATGCGGAAGGGGTGTCGATCACGAGACCTTTTCAGAAAGAGAATCGCTTGACGTTCCCCATTCTTCACGATCCGGACTATCGCGTGGGATTGACCTATGGTGCCCGGAGTCTTCCGATGACCTTCATGGTCGATCGGCAGGGGATTGTCCGCCACCAAATCTTCGGTGCGCGGGATTGGGGAGCGCCCGAAGCGCAACAGCTTGTGTACATGTTGATGAAGCCGTAGCCTGCGTAATTTATGAACACGTCTATTGCGATGGCCGAAGTTCGGGCACGGGGCCAGGGGGCGATCGGTGAGAATATTCTTACGCTCATCTCAGGCCCCTCACCCTTTACCCTTCACCCCTTACCTGGCTTCTATGCGATGTCGCATGAACCGTCATGAGTAATCAGGTTTAGCATGTCGCAATCGATTACGAACATCTCGCTCGTGGCGGCCTTTTCGGCCGGCTTGCTGTCGTTCGTTTCGCCCTGTGTGCTTCCGTTAGTTCCCTCCTATGTTTCGTACATCACCGGGCTGTCTATCGAGCAGCTCACCGACTCGACGGTGCGGTCGAAGTTCAAGAAAACCATTGTCCTCAACGCCCTGTTGTTTATCGGCGGTTTTTCAACAGTATTTATCTCATTCGGCGCATCGGCCAGTCTTATCGGGCAGGTGTTCATTACCTATCAAGATATTATTCGACAGATCGGCGGGATCGTGATCGTCATCTTCGGCCTCTATTTGTTGGGGGTCTTGAA
>CAZGYZ010000353.1:0-2705 GCA_964530675.1 uncultured Nitrospira sp.
GCCACCGCAAATGCAGCGGCCGGCCAGAGACACATAGCGAACATGCACATCTGAACAACCCGACAAACATTCCACACAATACGGCTCCCCAGTCGGCTTAGGTTAAGGTCAAGGCTGAGGCTAAGTAGGAATATTCTCATCTTGCCTGAACCTTGACCTCAACCTCAACCTGACTTTTCTCAGAAGAACCATTGGCCGCGGAAAAAGAACGACCGCGGCATTCCCGCATGCGAGACACCCAGACCGATACTCCCCTCGCCTTGGTTGATAAGGTACTGTTGGTCCAATAGATTCACCACGTCAAAGCCCAACAGAAGCTTTTGATTATCCCACGGCAAGGGGATGACATGCGTCAGGGACATATTGTAGACCGTGTATGACGGACTGTGAGTAGAGTTCGTCTTGCCTCCCTCCTCCGCTGTACGTAAGCCTGACGCAAACAGCACCTGTCCCGTGAGAGTCGTCCGCTCCAGGAAACGATAGGCCACCACTCCGGAACTCGTGAGCGTCTGCGAGTGATCGCAGAACACCCCGCCCTGAGAGTTGATGTCGTTGATCTCCTTTTGTTCCAACAGAACGTGCCCGGACTGGAGCCCGTAGCCCTTACACTGCCCCCAGGCCACATTACCGCGCGCGGATAGATTTTCCATCAGCTGAAGCTTCAACGCGCCATCAATGCCGCGCTGCCAGCCCCGCTCGAAGGCAAAGTAGTTCAAGAGTGGCGTGGTGCCAAACTGGCCTGCGTCGGAAAGAAAGTGCGCAAGCTTGTAGTAACCGGTCAGCTGTACGGTCGCCCAGCGTGAGAGGGCGTGATAGCTACCGACCTCGAAGTAGTGCGCTCGCTCGGCCCGAACCGTATTATTCGTCGTGTTCTCCGGTGCTGCCGTTGTTCCGGCTGTATTAAGTTTCGTAAAGGAAATGGCTTCGAGGTTCGGCGGCGTGAACTGCCGTCCGTAGTAGACATGGAAGACATTGGCCGGATCGGCCTTGTAGGTGATCCCGACCCGCGGGCTGATCTGTCCCTCATGGCGCTGGTACTGCACTGCATCAGCCCGCACGCCGAGGTTGAACGTCCAATGATCGTTCGGGCTCCACTGATCCTGGATCCAGAACTCCTGGCGCCAACCGATCAATCGATTGTCCGCATTGATACCAATCAATGAACCGGTCGGATCAGATTCCGGATCGTTCGGATCTAGCCGATTGAACCCAAGCAACCTCGTCTTGTTCACCGTCTGTGTCCGGTCGACCTGAAATCCGATTTTGACCACATGTTCCTTGGATGGAATATAGGTGTGATCGAATCGAATTCCACTCGAATTGGCGCTCCGATCCTGGCTCCCGGCAAAAAATGGCTCAGTCGGATCTGCAGTGTAGGCGAGTACATTCAATGGATCAGTCCGAAACGTGGCGCGCGTATGGCGGAAATATCCGGAGAGGCTGAAAAAATTACTGCTGTTTACATCGTGCCGCCAGACCATGTGTCCGTATTGGTTATTCTCCTTCTGGTTCTCGTCGACCATCTCGGACGGTACCGCAGAAAATCCTCCTGGTAATAACCTCGTGATGGTGGCATTTGGAGTCCGACCAGGCAACGTAGGAATCTGATACTTCGCCACAGAATTCAAAAACACCCATGAGAAGCTGTTCGAGTTGTCGAGCTGATAATCGCCCCGCATGAATGTCTGATTCCTCTCGCTTTGCCCATGAAAAATCGAATGCCCTAGCGTCGGCGGCTCGATGCCGCGATTCGTTGCCGTATGGCTGTTCAGCACGTAGAACCGGAACTTCTCACCGACCGTGCCTCCATATTCGAGCGATGGATTGATCGTCCGGTTCGAGCCGCCGAACATTTGGACGGAGCCAAACCCTGGCTTGGTACCGCTCTTGGTCGTGATATCCAACACCGCAGCCGTCTTATTCCCATACTGCGCTTCCATACCGCCAAGAATAATATCCGCCCGTTCCCATGCCCGCGGCGAGATCACATCGGAGAAGGTAGAGGACACGGTGTCTGGAATCGGCACGCCGTCGATACGCAACTGGAGATTGGCATGATCCTGCCGCAGATGGACCTGTTTAAGCGAACCATAGACGGCGCTTGGAACCGTAAGAAGCACATCCTGTAACTCGACATTATTGCCGCGCGGCAATTCTTCGATATCCTTTCGACTCACTGGGTAGATCTCGCTCGACGCCTTGTATTGAATCGGTGCGAGAGACGACCGCACTTCAAGCGCGATCACTTTGCTCTTGGACAGGGTCAAGATGATAGGGTCGGGCGCCTCGCTCCCGATCTTCAGCACGATATATTCGCTTCGAAAAATATCCTGCACGGCACTGACGGAATAGGTTCCAACGGGAGGGGCGGGAATTCTGAATTCGCCGGCATCGTTCGAAACGCCGGTCGTTACTAACGTCCCCTCTTGATTCTTCACTTCGACAACCACCTGTCCAACTCGACGAAGATCCTGGTTCTGAACCAATCCCTCAATAAAATTTGGCTCGCCTGCAATGGCACGATTCGGATGAAGACCCGTCAAGCAGAGACAAAGATACAGCAAAAAAACAATGAAATGACGCCACATAATAGGACGCATGAAATTCCCTACCATCACGTGATGAAAAAGCACCGCGCCTCTCTAGCAGGAGTCCGACGACAACCATGACAGAATGGCGTGAGCCGAAATGACGTGACTAGTAGC
>CAZGYZ010000354.1:0-2695 GCA_964530675.1 uncultured Nitrospira sp.
AACTCAATTATTCGGTCGCCCATTCTACACTCGGTGATGGCCTAAATAGAATCCCGCCATAAATTAATTCCACTCCGTAGCCGCGCAAATCCATCACGCGATCCTGTTCAAGAAAAGCATTTCACCTGCTCCGTCAGCATGTTCGCGACAAGCTTCAGATCGAACGGCCAGGCGTAACGGAGTTCGATCCCCGGATGCTGCGGCTGCAGGTGGTCGAGAATTTCAGGAATCTCAACCTCCGAGTGCGACCCACCCGGCGTAAACATCGTCGTGGTCACGGTAATGTGGGTCGCGCCCTTCTTGATCAGCTCCTCCACCGATTCTTCCAAGGTCGGAGCACAGAATTCATTGTAGGCCACGGCAAAGAGCACCTCCCCCAGGTTGGCCTGCAACTGAGCAGCCACTGCCTCAAGTCCCGATTGATAGGGGTCCGTCTCCGGCGTTCTCGGCCACTGGCGAATTTTTGTGTCCAATTCATGTTCCTCTGCCGACATCGGCGTGCCTGCTGTTCGCCGCTGCCCTTCCAACCGTTTCAGTTTCGTGATCAATTCCTGCGGGCAACCCTTGGGAATGCCCCCGTGTCCCACAAGAATCACTCCCCGTACAACAGCCGCCATCAGCACGCTCCTTTCCTGAGACATGAAGATCTACACGTGAAAACGCAACCTGACCTCTCTTGGGTCTGGATTGAGATAAGCCTGCTCCCGAACGTCGCTCACGTCAAAGATTTGTGCATAGTGTTTGAGCAGTGTGAGAGGGGTAATCAGGGACGTCAGCCCTCGACGATAATCGCCGATCACGCTCAATAGCTCTGCTTTTTCGTGAGCGCCGAGCCGCTCCTTGAAATACCCCAGGATGTGCTGGAGTACGTTCACATGTTTGCGCACCGTCGCTTTCACGGCCAATGCCTTCATGAACAGTTCCCCGTACCGGTGAACGAATTCCTTGGGACAGTGCCGCTCCGCCTGACCGACCAGCCGCCCGAGCACCTCGTATTGCTGTGGGCTATGGGCTAACAGCAAATATTTGTGGATCGTGTGGAACTGCACCAGGGCCCGCCTCGTGACGCCACTCTGTACAAGATCCTGCCAGCGGCGGTAACCGAAGACCCGCTCGATAAAATTCTCCCTCAGTGTAGGCTCGCAGAGCCACCCTTCTTCCGCGACAGGAATCAGCGGAAGCTGCTCGATAAAGGCTCGTGCAAACAGTCCAACTCCTTTTCTGTTGAACCTCCCATGCTCAGGGTAGAGACGAACTCGTTCGATACCGCAGCTCGGCGAGCTCTTTTTAAACACGTACCCGCTTAAATCCAAACTTTTCAGTCCCTCGATCCGATTCATGGCCATCGTCTGCAGAGCGCGCGTGTGATCTACTCTGCTCTCGATCGTCACGAGCCGGGGATTCTGAGGGTCGCCGACCAGCCGCATCGCCTCGCGAGGAGTACCGAGTCCTGCCTCAACCTCCGGGCACACAGGAACCCACTCCACATAGCGGCCCAGCACCCCTGTCAGAAAATTGTCTCGATTGTGTCTCCCGTCGTAACGGACTTCTTCGCCGAGGAGACAGCGGCTGATGCCAAGACGGAGCAGCGAGGTTGTCATCATGTTTCCTGTTGTGTGCGGAAGAGTCTGTCCAACACTCTTCTATCCCTTCGCCAGGATCGCCCGCAAGGCCGGTTCCAGCGTCGGATATTGAAAGACATATCCCCGGGAGAGCGCCTTCGCCGGAGTGACATGTTGGCCCGTGGTCATGAGCGTGCCCAGTTCACCCAATGCCACGCGTAAGGCGAAGCCCGGCACAGGAAGCCAGGACGGCCGGTGGAGAACCCGTCCGATCGAGCCGCAGAACTGCTTCATCGTTACAGCCTCGGGCGCCACCGCATTGAGGGGACCAGACACGCTTTGCGTCGTAAGCGCCCATTTGATCAATCCAATATGATCACGCCGATGGATCCACGACACCCACTGAGTCCCCGGCATGATCGGGCCGCCAACGAAGAGCCGGAACGGCAACAGCATCTTCGGCAAGGCGCCGCCATCTTGTTCGAGCACCATTCCAGTCCGCAGCAGGACAACTCGCACACCGAACTCCGCAGCCCGAAGCGCCTCCGCTTCCCATGCAAGACAGAGGTCGGCCAGAAAACCTTGGCCCTGTGCGGCCCCCTCATCCAGCACACGATCGTCGCTGGCCCCATAGTAGCCAATACCGGAAGCGCTAATCAGCGTGCGGGGTTTCGACGAACGGCGGGACAGAGTCTCTACCAGCAGACGAGTGGAGAGGACTCGGCTTTCAGTGAGGAGCCGCTTGCGGGCATCGGTCCAGCGTCCATCGGCAATTGGTGCACCAGCGAGATTGATGACGGCATCCGCACCGTCAAGACAATGTTCCCAGGCTCCCGCCTCTCGACCATTCCACTCAACGTCCGTGATGGTCGGGCCACAGGACCGTTGCGCCTCTTCTCTCCTTCTCGTGAGAAGCGTGACTAGATGGCCATCCTGACTGAGAGCGGCACATAAGGGCCGACCGATGAACCCCGTTCCACCGCTGACCACGATGTTCATGAAAATCTTGTTCTCCGGTGGAGCCGGACAGACCAATTCACTTTCGCGTGCGCTCGCTATCGCAAAGTATGGATTCTACTCTTGCCGAGTTCGTGTGAGCAAAAGGGGAGGATGGAATGGTGCCGAAGGCGGGA
>CAZGYZ010000355.1:0-2682 GCA_964530675.1 uncultured Nitrospira sp.
AGAATGAAAGCCAGCAATGCAAAGGGTGCAATCCATATCTTTTTCATGACGCCCTCCTTCTTAGAAGTGCTGAGTACTGAGTGCTGAGCGGGGTCGATTGTTTCTTCGCCTCGTCTCAGCACTCAGCACTTCCGGTCGCGCCATCCTACCATGCAGATTTTTTCATGGGCAATGGAGCAGGGAGTATGTAGGCTGAGGTCGAGGTTAAGGTCGAGCGAAGAGCAGATCTTTCAGTCTTAGCCTCGACCTTAGCCTCAACCTTCCGGAGTGCTGGCGGGCGTTTTCAGCAGCCTGCTAAACGGAGGGTTCGAAGAGGCCCAACTGCCATTCTTCGGCGCGGGTCAAAGGAATCGGATAGCGTTCGGTGAAGCAGGCGTTGCAGTACTGGCCCGGTGTGCCGGGGGAGGCGTTCAGCATGCCATCGAGACTCAAATAGGCGAGGCTATCTGCCGTGATGTACTTCCGAATCTCTTCGGTCGTGTGACTGGAAGCGATGAGTTCCTTCCTCGTAGGCGTGTCGATACCGTAAAAGCAGGGTGAGACGATCGGCGGCGAGCTGATGCGCATATGCACTTCTTTGGCCCCGGCATTGCGAAGCATCTTTACAATTTTACGGCTTGTCGTACCCCGTACCAGCGAATCATCGACGACAACAACACGTTTCCCCTCCAGCACCTCCGGCACGGCATTGAGTTTGACCTTTACACCAAAGTGACGGATCGATTGCTCCGGTTCAATGAAGGTGCGTCCGACATAGTGATTCCGAATCAGCCCGAGTTCGAACGGAATCCCCGCCCCCTCGGCATAGCCGAGCGAAGCAGGCACCCCGGAGTCCGGTACAGGAATGACGATGTCCGCCGGCACCGGCGATTCCTTTGCCAGTTGCCTGCCCAAGGCCTTGCGTGTGCCATACACCGCGGTCGCGCCGAAGATTTTACTGTCCGGCCTGGCAAAATACACATATTCGAAGACGCACATGGCGGGACTGACCGGAGCAAAGGGCTTATAACTCGTCAGGCCCTTGTCGTTCAGCAGGACCAATTCGCCTGGCTCGACCTCGCGGACAACCTCGGCGCCGAGCAGATCGAACGCGCAGGTTTCCGATGCCACGAGATAGGTATCGCCCAGCCTGCCGAGGCAGAGCGGCCTGAACCCATGGGGATCCCGTACTGCAATGACGCCCTCATCTGTCTGCAACACGATCGAAAACGCCCCGCGCACCTGGCTCAAGGCATCGATGATGCGGGCCAACAACGTATCGGCCCGTGAATGGGCGATCAGGTGGATGATGACTTCGCTGTCCGAGGTGGATTGAAAGATGGCGCCGTACGCTTCGAGCTCATGACGCAGCACTTGGGCATTGATGAGATTGCCGTTATGGGCGAGCGCGAGATTTCCAAAGGCAAAATTGACTGAGAAGGGCTGCACGTTCTTGAGATCGTTCCCCCCAGCCGTGGAGTAACGATTGTGACCGATCGCCATCGTACCGATTAACTGATCGAGCGCCTGTGGACTATAGATATCCGCGACAAGCCCCTTCCCCTTATGCACAAAAAACTGCATGCCATCGCCCGAGACGATACCGGAGGCTTCCTGGCCGCGATGCTGCAAAGCATACAACCCCAGATACGTGAGGTTCGCCGCTTCCTTGTGGCCGTAAATGCCAAAGACAGCACATTCGTCGTGGAACTTATCGGGGGTAATCATGGGTAAGGGGTGAGGCGTGAGGCGTGAGGCGATTGAAGGCAATTCCCGGTTCTGATTCATAATCCTCTTATTACCCCTTACCCTTCACCCCTAACACCTTACCCCCGCTACTAACCCTTCACGCTTGATTCAGTGTCCGTTCAATCGAGAAGGCCCACCGGTCGTACAGTTGATCGACCGGAAGATCGATGCGGCAACCCTTGCTCCACTGCCCCTGCTCCACATCGATAACAAATCGATCGCCTCCCACCGTTCCAATCTTCATTGCTGGAATACCGGAATCCCAGGCGCGATTCAAGACCTGATCGGCCATCTCGGGCTTCACCGAAAGGACCACCCGTGATTGACTCTCACCGAACAGGAGGGCATCTCGCCGCAAGTCATCGAGGGATAACTTTACCACAGCCCCTCGCCTGCTGTCCGGGGCAGAGATACAACATTCAGCCAATGCGACAGACAACCCGCCATCTGAGCAATCATGGGCAGACTGCACAGCTCCTTCGCGGATAATCTTCAATAAAAAGTCATGGAGTGCCTTCTCCGTTTCAAGACTTAAGAGTGGCGGCGATCCCTGCTCCCGGTGATGGAGCACTTTCAGATATTCACTGCCGCCTAGATCCTCTTTCGTCTTGCCCAAGAGGAGGATCGCATCGCCGTCCTGCTTGAACCACTGCGTCATCGTCTTATCGGCTGATTCGATCAGACCCACCATTCCTAACATCGGGGTGGGATAAATCGAGAGACCATTGGTTTCGTTGTAGAAGCTCACATTGCCGCTGACGATGGGGATGGAGAAATGTTCGCAGGCATCCTTCAATCCCTCAATCGCCAACACAAACTGCCACATGATCTCCGGCCGCTCAGGGTTGCCGAAGTTCAAACAGTCCGTCAGCCCGATCGGCTCCGCACCGGAACAGACTAGGTTCCTCGCCGCCTCGGCCACGGCAAGGCGAGCCCCTTCATAGGGATGCAGCA
>CAZGYZ010000356.1:0-2657 GCA_964530675.1 uncultured Nitrospira sp.
CAGATGACGCAACGACTCCGGCTTCGGTAAGGTTTTCAGATGGCTTGACAGGGCGATACCGGCATGAACCTTGAGTTTTATGGGGCCCCACGGTATGGTGACCGTGGTACTCTTCAAGCCTCATTCGAGGGTAACCCCGCGTAACTATGATGGATCAATCGATATACCTACAGGATCCGTTTCGTCAACCACCACCTCGTCGTCCATGGCGCTGGTGGCAGATCTCGCTCCTGGGCCTGGGGGCGATCATCGTGATGGGGGCGCTGACAGTGGGTGGATTGCTCTGGCACTTTTCGAAAGACCTCCCTGCATTGGATCAGCTGGGAACCTATCAGCCAAGTCTGGTGACGCAGGTCTATTCGAGCGACCAGCAGCTCATCGGTCAATTTTTCATCGAGCGGCGTATCCTCACCCCGGTGGCGGACATTCCGGAACAGCTGCGGCGTGCAGTCATCGCAGTCGAGGATGTCCGGTTCTTTGAACATCCCGGCCTCGACTATATCGGCATGCTCCGCGCGGCTTGGACGAATGTGCGCCGAGGAGGCAAGGTTGAAGGGGCCAGCACTATTACCCAACAGTTGGCGCGTTCCCTGTTCCTTTCGTCAGAACGCACCTTCGACCGCAAAGTCCGCGAGTTGATTCTTGCGTACAAGATGGAATTGGTTCTGACGAAAGAGCAAATTCTCGAACTGTATTTGAACCAGATTTACTTCGGACAAGGCGCCTACGGCGTCGCCTCGGCAGCTCAGACATATTTTGGGAAAGACCTCTCTGCCCTGACGATTGGAGAATCGGCATTTCTGGCCGGTCTCCCGAAGTCGCCAAACCATTATTCGCCCTTCAAGGCCTACGATCGCGCAAAAAAACGGCAGGAACATGTGCTGGCTCGCATGGAAGAGGCGAAGTTCCTCACCCCGGCAGAACGCGAACAGGCTGCGGCGGAGATACTCAGCTTCCGCCGTCCTGGCGGTGAACAGGCTGCACCCTACTTTGTGGAATATATCCGGCAGTTGCTGGTTGCGAAGTATGGCGAAGCGATGGTGTACAAGGGAGGGCTCAAGGTCTTTACGACGTTGAACATGGAAATGCAGAAGGCTGCTGAAGCGGCCTTTGCGGCAGGCCTGCGCGAATTGGATAAGCGCCAAGGGTGGCGTGGCCCGCTCCGAACGGTCGATGCGACTGCGCCGACCACGCCCGTTGTTGCAGCGATGACCGATCAGGCCTTGAAGGCAGGGGACTATCGCGAGGGGTTCGTCAGCAAAGTGGCAAAAGACCATTTCATTGTGCAGGTCGGCACGACGGTAACCAAGCTCGCCTTTGACGATATGGCATGGGCGAAGCGCCGTTTGACTGGGTTCGATACGGCAAAAGATTTCGTCGTCAATCAGAACCTTAAGCAAGTGCTGAAGCCCGGCGATGTCATCGAGGTCATGGTGAAGAAGCTGGATCGTGACATCGTCCATGTACAACTGGAACAGACTCCCCTTGTCGAGGGGGGGTTGATTACGCTGGAGCCGGATAAAGGCGCTATTCGGGCCATGGTCGGAGGCTACGATTTCGCTCGCAGCGAGTACAATCGGGCCGTGCAGGCGCACCGTCAGCCCGGGTCCGCCTTCAAGCCGATCATCTACGCGACGGCTGTGAGTCAGGGGATGAGCCCCGCATCGGTGATTCTCGATGCGCCGGTGGTTTATGAACAGGACCAGGATGAGAAAACCTGGAAGCCGGAGAACTATGGAAGAAAAGTCCATGGCATGGTGAGTTTGCGCGATGCCTTGGCCCACTCGCATAACCTGGCGACCGTTCGGTTGCTGGATAAAGTTGGCGTGAAGGATGTCATTGAGTTTGCGAAAACGGTCGGGGTGACCAGTCCGCTGGCGGCAGATTTGTCCTTGGGGCTTGGCTCATCCTCTGTCGGGCTGATGGAACTGACCTCCGCCTATGGGGTGTTGCTCAACCAGGGGAGTCGCGCGGAACCCTATGCGATCCTGTCCGTAAAGGACAACGCGGGAACGGTGCTTGAACAGGCGGTACCGCAAGCCATTCCCGTGATTTCCAAAGAGACGGCGTACTTGATTACGAACATGATGGAAGACGTGATCCAAAAGGGGACCGGTCAGGCGGCCAAAGTACTTGGGCGGCCGATTGCGGGGAAAACCGGCACTACGGATGAGTTTATCAATGCGTGGTTTATCGGCGGCGCGCCGAACTTGGTCACTGGTATCTACGTCGGGTTTGACGATCGACGGTCACTCGGCGAGACGGAATCGGGGGCGCATGCCGCGTTGCCTATTTGGATCAATTTTATGCGAGTTGCGTTCAAGCCGCTACCGGTCATGGCCTTTACCATTCCGGAAGGTGTCACGTTCGTCAAGGTCGATCCGGCGACGGGATTGCTTGAGGGCGAAGAGGGACAGGGGAGCACCGTCGAACTCTTTACCAAGGGCAGCGAGCCGACTCAGGCAACTCATCGCCGACTGGACCCGATCGATTTTTATAAGCTGGATCAAATTCCCGAGGGGGCGCTGTAGGGGCCTGTCTCCGACAGGCCTGGTCTGTTTGGTTGATCTGGTTTGTTTTGTTCATTTAGTTGGTCTTGTTGAACCAAACAAACGAGACAAACCAAATGAAGCTCCCCGCAGCAAGCTGCGGGGTAT
>CAZGYZ010000357.1:0-2649 GCA_964530675.1 uncultured Nitrospira sp.
CGGCCGATCAGTTCCGACCGGATTTCAAGATCCCGCACAAACCATTTCAATGTCAACGTATCGACGAGGGGAATGACCGCATAGGCAAGACCGGCCAGTACCAACGCCAACGGCAATAGAAATCGAAGCGATAGACGCATAGATCACCTCTCGTTTACATCGCCCGAAAAATCGCCTATGGTAGCGCCATGTATCCTTACGGCCTGATCGGCAATTGTCAAACTTCTGCGTTGATCGGACTGAATGGGGCCGTCGAATGGATGTGTGCGCCGCGACCCGACAGTCCACCAGTCTTCGGTCGGCTGCTCGATCCGGATGGGGGGCACTTTTCGATCGCGAACGCAGCCGCTTCTACCAAGGTCAAGACTGAACAGCGCTACCTTCCGAACACGAATATTCTGCTCACCACGGTCACGTCGCCGAACGGCGACGCGTTTCAGATTACCGACTTCTGTCCGCGGTTCGAGCAGTATGGACGTATCTATCGGCCGGCGGCGCTCTTCCGTCTGGTCGAACCGCTGCAGGGCATTCCGGCCATCCGCGTGAGCTGCCGGCCAGTCTCGGGCTGGGAGAAGACTCCCGTCCAGCCCGTACGTGGCAGTAACCACCTCCGGTATGAGATTCGCGGTGAACTGCTCCGTCTGCTGACGAATATGCCGCTGACCTATCTTTGCGAAGAGACGCCGGTTGCCCTGACCCAGAAATTCTATTTCGGTCTGACGTGGGGCCTCGGCATTGAAGACGACCTCGTCAAAGTCACGCACGACTTTCTTGAACAGACCATACGCTACTGGCGCATCTGGGTCAAAAACTGCTCGGTGCCGCTGCTGCATCAACAGGAGGTCATCCGCTCCGCTCTGGCCTTGAAGCTCCACTGTTTCGAAGACACGGGCGCCATCCTCGCAGCCTTGACGACGAGCCTTCCGGAACAACCGGGTGGAGGTCGCAACTGGGATTACCGCTATTGCTGGCTGCGTGACGCCTATTTTGCGCTCACAGCATTTCATAATCTGGGCCACTTCGAGGAAATGGAGGCCTTCCTCAAATTTCTGCTGAACATTGCGCATACGCACGAACATTCCCGCGACCGCTTGCGACCGGTCTATACGCTGAGCCAGAGTCTTCCCCTCCCGGAAACCGAGCATCCGAATTGGGCCGGCTATCAGGGCGGTGTACCGGTTCGCAGCCACAACCAAGCGGCGGAACATGTGCAGAACGATGCCTACGGAGAAATGATTCTGACCTTTACCCCGATCTTCTTCGACGAACGGTATAGCGATTTGCGCAGCAAAGACCTCGATACGCTTCTGGCCCATCTGGCAAAGTTGTGCGTCCGCAGCATCGGCCAGCCGGACGCCGGTCTTTGGGAAATTCGCAACGGCTGGCAGGAGCATTCTTTCACGAACTTGCTGTCTTGGGCCGGTCTCGAACGATTGGAGCGCATCAGACAAGCCGGGCACCTCGGTTCGATCTCCTTGGACTTGACCGCCGCACGGATCCATGCGGCGGAGGCCCTCCTCCGAGGCGTACATGGTGGCGCGCTCAGAAACGGCCCCACGGATTTCAGTGATGACGCCGCCCTCGCCCAGCTCCCGATCCTGGGCTATCCGAACCAGCAACTCTGTGAGTCCACGGTATTGCACATCACCCGGGAACTCGCGCTTCGACATGGGAACGAGGACACCGGCTTTTTCTACCGCTACGTGCGAAACGACGATTTCGGAAAACCGGAAGGAGCCTTCGTCATCTGCTCCTTTTGGATCGCCCAGGCGCTCGCCAGGCTGGGACGGACCCCCGAGGCCCGAACCATCCTTGATCGAGTCCTCCTCGCTGCCAATCATGTCGGACTGTTCTCCGAGCATTTCATCCCCGCCACAAATACCCAGTGCGGCAATTTCCCTCAAGCCTACTCCCACGTCGGCTTGATTAACGCGGCCTTTGCCGTGAGTCCTCCCTGGAGCGACGTGCTCTGACCGGTTCGGGCCAATCGCACTGCGCTCTATTCAGCCGCTAACTCCACTCGAGGCCGATGCCGGACTGATCGCCCCATGGAGGAGAAATCATGAGCCGCATGTCCACCCATTCAAAAGGTGTGCGGCCCTGGTGCGTAGCATGAAACCGGAACTTGAGAACAGGAGGATGAAATAGCGTAGAGACGAGAACCGGCGTATGGACGAATGCTTGAGCGTCAGTCACAGAAATCGTTTCGAATGAAGCCATCAGTTGCGAAAGCGACGGAGGAATTGAGACCCCTCCAAGGACCGATCCAGCCACGGTGTCAGCAACTTCAGGAGGACTCAGGAGTGTGACTGGCACGCCGAGTATTTGAACCACGACAAGGAAGCAGAGCACCATGACCATCGCCATGCATACTGCGCCAGGGCTGCTTGCCTCGGAGCAGTTGTAGCGCAGTTGAGACATTCAACACCTTAATACGCCTCTCTCAGCCTCGGTTACAAGAAAAATGGTCCGGGGCTCCCCGGTGATTTTCATTCTGTCATCGAACGACGAGCACAGCGCAGTTCGCGTGCTGCACCACCAGCGTCGAAACGATTCCCTTGGAGAAACCAGGCAATGGCGCCCACCCTGAACGCTCGAACGATCCGGCTGAAACTTGGTCAGCGGAAACGCCAGGGCTCATGTCCCGAT
>CAZGYZ010000358.1:0-2646 GCA_964530675.1 uncultured Nitrospira sp.
CCTCGTGATCCTTCTGGGTGGCAGTACCAAGCAACGCCAACAACAGGCCATCGAGATGGCGAAAAAGCGCTGGTCCGACTATCGTTGTCGCAAAAGCAGCAAGAAGATGTAACGCAAAGCGGAGAAACTTATTATGGCACTCACACGAGAATTCAAGAATACGATAGCGGCACGCGTACAACGCGACCCACGATTTCGCGAGGCGCTTTTCACGGAGGCGCTCAATGCCTATTTCGCAGGCGATCCTGCGGTGGGAAAGACGATCTTGCGTGATCTCGTAAACGCCACCATCGGGTTTAAAGAATTAGCCATAACACTCAAGAAGCCGAGTAAGAGTTTACACCGGATGCTGGCCCCGCGCGGGAACCCGAGCACGGAAAACTTTTTCAGTATCGTGACTGCCCTCCAGAAAAAAGCCCACGTGAAATTGCGCGTGATCGCGAAAGCCAGCTGAACGTAATGGACAAGGCCCTATCTGGCCTGGTTGGTCTGGTCTATTTGGTTATGTGGCTTGTTTGGTTTTTCGGCTGAACGAACTAAATGAACCAAATAAACCAGACAAACGAAATCAACCAGATGAAACTTTTGGTTATGGATAAATGAGGGAGAAAGGGTGGACGCTAGAAAGGTTGGTGAGCTAGCAGCGGAAGTCGCGAACGTCAAGCGGGGTTACCGGCAGACTCTCAAGAACCGGAAGGGAGTTCAGCGCCGGTTAGTTTCAATTCGCGTTTCACGCCTAACCACTGCGCCCCCGTATCCCCTCTCACACTCCGAGAGGATGAATGTGAAGCGCTTCCCGCTTCGCCGCGACGGTCAACTCCCGACCAAAAGCCAAAAACATCACCGATGAAGAGATACGCTCACGCAAGCTCAATACCGATGCTAAATGCAGTGCATCATAACCACGCAGTGCCCGCGTTGCCGCTAAATTACCGGCATTTTTCACAATCTGATCCGTAACTTCGACGGTAATATAGCGGGGCCAATCCTCTTCGAACGCATCGACGATGTGACGATACGCGTGAGGAGAGAACAGCGCCTCCCGGCGCGCTCGTGTAAACGCCGCCCGGGCTTCAGCATAGGCAAGCAGGGACGTGGCGACAGCTTCCGCCTCATCCACGGCAGCTGAGAGTTCTTGTGACAGAGGCTCATCCACATAGAGTTTCACCAACGCGCTCGTATCTAAATACAGCATCATCGACGATCTTCCATCACCATGTCGGTCAGAGTTCGCCCACGGATCACCGGCCGCCGGCTCGCTCCACGTGGCTTACCCCCGCTCCAGCGTACAGCTCCTTCACGAAGCATTGGCTCAAGAGCCCGCTTAAGGCTCGAAGTTCTGACCGGAACTATTCGCGCCACAGACCGGCCTCGCTCCGTCACGACAATTTCCTCACCACCCTGAACTCGTTTTAAATAGCCGCTCAATCGATCCTTGAGTTCGCGGATGCCGACCTGTGACATAGCCTCTTCCTCCTCAACAAAATGAGGCTACATAATGGACATATTGTGGCCACAAGTCAAGCTAAGGGAAAGTGGGTCCGACAATTCCACATTCACCATTCATCATTCCCAATTCCGCTTATCCGCTTATCCCCTTATCCCGTTACCCCTTCACCCCCTTACCCCGCTACCCTCTGTGTGCGGAGAACGTGTGCGGAGAACGTTGACACCCCGCGGATCCTCTGCTAGCGTGAGCGTGACTCGCCTCTCGCTCGATCATGTGCTCATCCTGTCGAAGGAGTCCATGCATGGCCACGATTCAGATCAAGACGCCCTTTCCAGACCAGGCGATTCCCTTGGTCAAGGATGCCTTGGCGATGGAAGCCAAACTCACACGCGAAAGCCTCCGCACCACCGAAAACCGCATCACCACGCTGGCCCAGCAACTTGATGTCACGCCTGATCAAGTACTAGCGGGCACTGTCCATCGGACGGAAAACAACGAGGCACTCCTTCTCGATCTGGAAGGCGAGTTGGAACTCCGCCGACTATTGCGGGACACGCTCCGCCATCTCGAACAGCTCGAAGTATGTCCGTAGCCGATTACGCCGAGGAGATTCTCCGCCAGATCCTCGACACCCCGCACGTCGTTTCCCATTCGCTCGGATATGAAGATCGCCCCCCACTCGGAGTCCTTCTTTCATCTTCCGTCCCTGCGTTCGTCTCCGCTCTGTAAGAAGCGGCAGCTTGCGTCAGGCGTTACCCATAATAGTCGGTCGCCCACCAGATCAGAAAAGGCCACTCACCAGACGACCGATCTGAAGCCAGGGGACTGGTCCACCGTATACGGCGGTGCCTGTTCCGCTACTCCTCCGAGACGGACGACGGTCCGACATTCGAGATTTCCGTAACTCCTCCGACAATTCCACATTCACCATTCATCATTCCCAATTCCTCTTCAGCTTATCCCCTTATCCCGTTACCCCGTTACCCCGTTTGCCCCTTACGCCTCCCCTTTCACCCTTCCGACTATGCGAGCGACTTGACAAAATCTCACTTTGAGATACAATCGCCAGGTGCACATCATCACGCGAAAGCGGTTGGTGGAGTTCGCGCGGACACATCCGGATGCACGGGCTCCGCTGAATTACTGGTTCGCCATTGTTCGGAAGACCGACTATGCCTCCTTCGCCGGTCTGCGGA
>CAZGYZ010000359.1:0-2641 GCA_964530675.1 uncultured Nitrospira sp.
GCGAAAGACGATGGAGTGTCCGTTGATCGTGTGCGATGCCGAATTTCCTT
This sequence comes from uncultured Nitrospira sp., assembly GCA_964530675.1. Classification (GTDB taxonomy): domain Bacteria; phylum Nitrospirota; class Nitrospiria; order Nitrospirales; family Nitrospiraceae; genus Palsa-1315. The sequence continues at coordinate 51 of CAZGYZ010000359.1, forward strand.
TGAAGCCCTCCTCTTTTACGCTCAACGATTCATGACCGATTCTTGGACCCTTGGGAGGGTTGCCAAGGAACCGTAATGCCGGTTTTCCACTTACGGTGGTCACGAGGGGTCCGAGCACCTCAATTCGCAGGTCTCCATTATTGAAAAAGGCAAAGGCCTTGTCGTCGCCGAACTGCAATCGCCGAATCTCTACTTTCTTTCTGCTGTTGTACTCAGACAGGGCTTTCTTCCATTTCTGGAACGGCTCGTTCATGTCTGCATCGGCTACTGTCAGGAGATCGTCTTCCAAGCCGACAAGAAACAGTTGGCCGTCCACTTTTTTGGTAGGGCCAAGTTGTTTGGTCTCGGGGACATTGGTCTTGTTGATCGTGGTCGGGCGTTTGACAATGCCATTGTGGTAGACGCGCTTTGGCTGCATGAACAGCCTCTTTCGTTTCTCCTTGTTGGTTTCCGACGTAAAGATCTCGGTGAGGCCGGCGAAATGGTCGGCGTCTCCATGGGTGACAATGATGCACTCGACTTCCCGGGGGTTACTTGCTGTCGTTCCGCGAAAGCGGCCGGCCAAATAGCGAGCGAACATCTGGTTGTCGCCGCCGTCGACAAGGATGACTTTTCCATCCGGTGATTCAATGACGGTTCCGTCTCCCTGCTGGACATCGATGAAATTGACCTTGAGCACCTCGTTGCTCTTTAGCGGCCTCATGAGGTCGGCTGTCTTGATCCCGGAGGACTTGCCGGGCTCGATATAGCCTGTGATCAATTCCGGTAACGTGCCGCCGTCTGGTTGCTGGCGGAAGACAGTGGTACTGATTTCAATGTGCGTGCTGGTCTCTTTCAGGACGGATACTTCGTCCCCCCAGGCAATGGTCCGGATAAACTTCTTCCGCCCTTTTTGTTCCCACACATCCGCGAGATCGACATTGAGCACACAGGCTTTTCCCACGGTGCACCTCCCCTTCTAAGTGACAACTGCATCAACTTCAGAGCAGCTATCACAACGCGACTGATCGTTCACGCTGTTAATGTCCCGTTCCTGCCTGTAACCCTGCGGCTTGCGCAGGCTAGCAATTCTTCAATGAGCCTGTTCAGTTCGTTGCCGACGAGTTGATCACTTCTCCCTCCCGTTGTTCCAGACGATCAGGACCAGACCAACGCGCCGTTTTTCGCACGTGCAGTGACGCGCGGAGAGACTTCGTAGGGAATTATTCGTCGATTGGTCGTTTGAGAACTTGCGCTACCACTCCATACACCGCACCGGTTAAGCCATCAAGCTCATGCTCGATATCTTGGATTTTGCCAAGTTTGCTGGTCCATCGGCCATTAGGGAGTTGGCGGGCCGCATGGGTTGGCTTCCCGTTTTCATCCACATACAGCGCGACTTTCTCGTACCCCTGCTCAATGATCGCGTTTCCGCATGGAGTGAATCCGATCGAACCGAACGCTTTGATGAAGGCATCGAGGGTTTCCTGCAAAGGAATGTTTGGCGGCCAGTAGGCAAAGGAGCCGGCAAGGGGCCACCACCATCTCTCTGTGTCGCCTGCTGCCCAGGCGATACAGTTGTAGTCAGGTGAAACAGGACTTGTGATCGAATGATTGAATGGTGTTAGGTGAGGGAAAACGCTTTCAAGCTCGTTGCTCACCAGGCCAGCCTCTGCTCCTTGCCCCACGTGAGCCAAGCCTCGGCCATCTTCCTCAGCTTGCCTCGGTCTTCGGGCTTGACGGGATCGGCCCCGGTAATCGCATGTAAAGCCCAAAACCAGTGGTCCGGTTTCCGTTCCAGTTCACGAAGCAGGAAGGGAACGGCTGCCAAGCCCATCCCAATGATCCTCTGGTACGTCGGATGGAGGATCATTTGGGTGAGGGAGGACGTAAAGCGAACATCCTGCCGCCATGCTTCTGCCAAGGAATAGAACTTCTCGGCGTCACTTAGAGGCCTTCGAGTGACAGGATACCGATAATGCTCTTCGGCCTCGATCCATGGGTCCATAAGGACATCATGTTCAGAGCTCGCTCTAGAAATGGAGGCATAGTCCAGCGCCATGGGGACCGGAACCGTCGCAACGCTCATAGGAATAGCTCCTTCGCTTTAGGCGTGATGCTTTTGAAGAAAATATCATTTTTTAGATTGTGAAGATGCTCGAATGTCTCCCACAAAGTCTTGTCCTGGACGCTGAAAGCCGCCATGCGAAACACATCAATGTCAAATATCAGTGGGAGCCGATTGCTCGATTCGTCAATAGATTCCACTGTCTCGGTCACGATCGCAACTGCTTGGGCCTTCGGATCGGGGATGACCAGCCTCATAAAAAAGTTGTCTAACCCCTGTGGCAAATCAGGGGCTATCTCGGGCGTTGTAAGAATGTAGTCCTTGAAGTCTCGCATCGGGAGGGGGATCTCAATGCGATTAATGTAACGGAGGGCTACCCGAGTGACGGTTTCAGGTGAAGCGATCCGGACATAATGCTGCCAAAGCTCTTGGGCCTCATCCCGAAGGGATTCCCATTTGTCGTACGGTTTCAGCCTGCTAAAGGTAAAACCGTCCAAACGCGCTTGGACAACTTGCCTGCCGTCAACCGAAGTGAACAAATATC
>CAZGYZ010000360.1:0-2640 GCA_964530675.1 uncultured Nitrospira sp.
TCCCGTCCACGCACGATTGACGAATGACTATTGACGGATTAGGTTCTTGCGCAGGTATTCCCGCAGCGGTATAGTGCGCGACCTGTCAAGAAACCCTGGGAAGCCATATGAGTACAGATCAACCGACTCGCCGTGTCATCGCGTTGGCGCCGATGCCGCCCGAGAAATCCGCCTATGCCTTGGCCCGTTACAGCCGTTCACCGGACTCGATCGAGGACAGCCTCCGTTGGGTGCACGGGCATTCTTCTGAAAAGTTCTGGGATCAGTTCTACTTCGACTACGGCCATGCATCCATCGCCGATCTCGGCCATGTCATCATCTGTTTCGAGGACATCTCCGAACTCGCGGCCATTAGACTCGAAGACGAGCCCTTATGGGACGGCCAGGCAAAATCGAGCCGGTATCAGAACTTTGCTTCCGGCGGGTGGTACGTGCCGGATTCCATTCGAGGGTCGGAGACGGAGGGCACCTATCACGGCATTCTCCGCAGCCTCGCCGAGATCTATCGGCTCTTGCACCAACCCTTGACCCAATTTATTTCCGAGCGTGAACCGCGTCCCGAGTCGATGAAACCGGCTGATTACCAGCGGACGATTGCCGCGCGCGCGTTCGATGTCACACGCTATCTCCTGCCTCTCGCTGCCAGGACGAACGTCGGGCAAGTTGTCAGCATCAGGACGCTGGAAAAGCAAATCACCAGACTGCTGTCGTCGCAACTACCGGAGTTGCGATCGATCGGGGACGAACTCAAAGATGCCTGCCAACGGTCACCCATGAATCTCTGGGGTGAACTGTGCGGTCAGCCTGGCGCACAGGAGCCTCTCGCGCTGACGCTCGCTCGTCATGCCAAGCCGAACGATTATCAAGCCTCGGTCTACCAGGATCTTGCCAGATATGCGAAGGACGCGCTGCAGGGAACCGGACTAGATCAACCGGCTTCCTGGGGCAAGCCGGAGCCGGTGGACCTCATTGAGTCCCACGATCCGCTGGACGAAATTGTAGCCACGTTGCTGTACCGTGTCTCGCACGCGCCCTATCGAAACCTCCTCGCAGTTGTCCGTACCTGGACGGAGAAACAGAAACAGGAAGCGATCGATGTGGCGATGAGTACACGAGGACCCTACGACGAACTCATCAAAGAGTTCCGCAGCGGCTACGCCTTCACGTTCGACGTGCTGATGGACATCGGTGGCTGGCGCGATATGCACCGGCATCGGCGTTGCCAGCAGATTCAGCAGAACTTTACGACGCTGCACGGATATGAGATCCCGCCGCCGCTCGTGCAAGCGGGATTGGACCAGGAGTATAGCCAGGCGATGGACGCAGTCCGTTTAGACATCGAGCAGCTGAAGAAAACCAGCGCGGAAGGGTCGCTCTACGCGACGCCGTTCGGATTCAAAGTGCGGTGTCTCTTTAAGATGGACTATGCTGAAGCCGAGTACATCGCCAAACTCCGCTCCGGCGTGAAAGGACACTGGTCGTATCGGACCATCGCCTGGTTGATGAAGCAGAAATTGGCGGCACGCTATCCGTCGCTCGGGGATCGCATTCAGGCCACCTCGCCGGACATTGAAGATACCCTCACTAGATAATCCTACCGACTCCGATGACCGACTACCAAGCTCAATGTGAAGTGAGGCTGTTGGAAGGCCAATGGGATCAGGCCCAGCAGGCGGCACTGGCCTGGTCGCGCCATCCTCCTACCGGCACAGAGAGGAACCCGCGGCCTCATTTTGCCCTGAATGTCATTCATCTGCTCCGGGGTGAGTTTGCCGAAGCCTGGAGCACCCACGCGAAATGCTTGGAAGAATCCGAAGACATTGCCCAGGTCAAAGAGTGGATCGAGGGATTCGTCGCGCGACAGCCTGAGCAGGCCAACGCCCATCTCGTGATGGGGTTGTTCCTGGCTCAGTCAGGCCAATCAGAACAGTCGATCGCGGCCTACAAGGAAGCGATCAAGCTCGCGCCTCAATCCGCCCATCCTCATTACTTTCTCGCACAGATTCATGAACGGGCCAACCACCTTGAAATGGCCATCAAGGAATACCGCGAAGCAGTCCGACTCGATCCTTCCCATGCGCCGGCGCGGACCAACCTCGGCGTGGCCTATCAAGAACAGGGCCGCCTGGAAATGGCCATCCCGCAATATCGGGAAGTCATCAAGCTGAAGCCAAATGACGCGACCACTCACGCCAACCTCGCCTGCGCGCTTGCGGAGCAGGGGAAGTTCGAGCCGGCTTTGCAATCCTACAAGGAAGCGTTGCGCCTGAATCCCAAGGACGCAGCCGTGCATTTTTCGCTGGGAGATTTCTATGAAACCAGGGGCCGCCTGGACCTGGCGCAAAAAGAATATGATGCGGCCCTCATCGCCGATCCGAACTTCGGTCCGGCGCATTGTGCGATCGGCTGGTTGGAGCTGGCCAAACAGCATATGCAGGCCGCCTACGAAGCCTTCAATAGAGCCCTGAAGTCCAACGATCAAGACCCTCGGGCCTACCACGGCCTCGGCGAATATTATTGGCATAAAGGGAAGCGTGAGAGCGCCATGGACAACTTTGCCACGGCGCTCAAGTATTACAAAGATCCAGAAAAGAAGAGCGCGATATTGAATCAGCTGTTTCAAGAAGGCCAGACGGCGGG
>CAZGYZ010000361.1:0-2638 GCA_964530675.1 uncultured Nitrospira sp.
CTCGCAACGCGACTGCGCGATTTCGCGACGAACCGTCACGAATAATGCGGGCTAGAGGGTGGGCTGGGTGGGGGAATTACGCTTGGGAAGCAGTTATAACAGGCCTTGGAGGAAGATCGTTATTTGGTTTGTTTGGTTTGTCTCGTTTGTTTGGTTGAATGAAACTAACCAGATGAACCAAATCAACCAGATAAACCAGGGGACGTACCGTGTATCCGCAAATACTCAGGAAGTTTTTATTCGCATGGGACGGGGTCAAGGCTGCTGTTCGATCGGAGCAGAGCATCCGCATCCAACTTGTCATTTCGGTTGTGGTCGTTCTGGCAGGAGGCCTGCTCGGACTCACGCGATTGGAATGGTTGTTTGTGATTTCTGCAATCGGGGTTGTGATATCGCTGGAGCTGCTGAATACCGCGATCGAAAAAATGCTGGATCTTCTCCACCCGGCGAAACATGACAGTGTGAAGTTTATTAAGGATGTCTCGGCTGCGGCAGTGCTGATGTCATCTCTGACCGCCGTCATCGTCGGCCTTATCATATTTTCCCGCCATCTCTTTTGAGGCGCCGCTCTTCTCTCTCGTAACCCCTGAAGCAGTTCACGTCTCGCGTCTTACGTTTCACCAGAGGGAAGGGTGTGCCCTTCGTTGCTCCTGCGTCGTAACAGATGCTGTGCCCATGTTACACTGCGTTCCTCATGTTCGAGGTTATTCTCTTTCAACCGGAAATTCCCCCAAACACCGGCAACATCATTCGGCTCTGCGCCAATACTGGCGTAAGGCTGCATCTCGTGAAACCTCTTGGCTTTACGCTGGAGGATAAGCAATTGCTGCGAGCAGGACTGGACTATCACGAATTTGCCACGATCACGGTCCACGAAAGCTGGGCCGATTGTGCTGCCGGCATGAAAGGCCTCCGCCTGTTTGCCGTTTCCACCAAAGGCACACGACAATACGATTTGGTCGACTATGCCGTTGGTGATGCGTTTGTCTTTGGCCCGGAAAGCCGTGGGTTGCCGGCTGAGATTCTGGGAACGGTTGCCGAGCAGCAGCGAATCCGTGTCCCCATGGTCCCTGGAAACCGGAGCCTCAATCTTTCCAACGCAGTGGCAGTGGTGATCTACGAAGCATGGCGGCAGGTCGGATTTGGAACGGGTGTGTAAGGGAGTGAAGAGCAAGAGCAGATGGTGTATGGCTTATAGCGCGAAACGGGAATGCACAGGATTCTCTTAGCTCGTGCAATCAGCCATATGTTCTTATAGATCGTCTTCTTTGAGGCAACGCCCGAACCCCTGCTGCTCGGCGAAATAATAGGCATAGTGCATGGCTGTCAGATTGGCGATGCGTTCTTCGGCCTCGTCGCGCGTGTCTGCGTAGATGATCTGGATGCTATATCTGGCTGTGAGGGCGTCCAGGAAATCCATCAGCCCAATCTTGTGGTATTGGTTGAGCCGTCCTCCGGCCTTCCGATGCTGGAGTATGCCTTCGATGACCAGGAAGCGAGAGGGGAAGGCGAGGGTCTGTTCAAGTTCATGGAGGAACGGCGGGCGATTGAACGAGGGATTGGAAAAGACGGTGTAGAGTTCTTCGATGCCCATGCGTTTGATGCATAACAGCTCGGGAACTTCAGCAACGGCATAGCCGCTGACGGGCAAGGTTTCTCGCATCGTCCCGGCGATGCGAATGAACCCGTGAAAATCGTAGGGTTGGTACTCTCGAGGGTCAACGTAGAGATGAATGGCCGGCACCATGAGTTTGGGTTGGCCTTGCTGAGAGAGCAACATGATGAGCGATTGGGGCCCTCGCGGGTCCTGGCTGGATCGACTGGTCTGTTGAGGGCGTGGCGGAGTGGAGGCGTACGATCCAGAAGAGGGGTTTGCCGCAGGAGTGGGGCGTGCGGATGGCTTGTGAGATTCCGAGGGTTGATTTTTAGCATCGTAGCTGGTGCGTGCGATGGGGTCACTGAGAGTTTGATAGGCCTGGTTGAGCAGTTGTGTCCGGGCTTCCGCTTTCCGGTGCAAGGTTGGTGCATGGCCAAAGCGATCTGGATGCCAGACCTGGATTTGTTCAAGCCAGGCTTTTTTGATGTCAGCCTCCGTCGCAGTGGGTAAGAGTTCAAGCAGCGTATAGAAATTGATTATTCGTTCTTCTCGCATCGGGCGCTCCTTTCCAGGAAGTGTAGCGAAGTCTTAGGCTAAGGGCCAGTAGCTCATGTGGTTCTGGCTAGATACGCGGGGAGGTTTTGCAGTACACTCGCCACCAGCTTTCAAATACTGCAGTGTATACACTAGTTCCACGGACCAGGACTCTCAACACACCATAATTCTTAATAAAAAAGTGCGCGTGGCTCTGAGTGTCCTGCACTCGGCAGTGCGCCGCTTTTGGAAAGATCGGTAACGAACACAGATGGTTTCTACTATGACCCAGCCAATTTCAGACGCAGCACAGCTGAAGATTGTTCCACTCATTGCCAAGGAACTTGGCGTGGGACCCAACCAGGTCGCGGCTGCGGTCGCCCTGCTCGATGAAGGTTCAACCGTGCCGTTTATTGCACGCTATCGCAAGGAGGCTACCGGCAACCTGGACGATACCCACTTGCGCACGTTGGAAGAGCGCCTTCTGTATCTGCGGGAATTGGAGCT
>CAZGYZ010000362.1:0-2628 GCA_964530675.1 uncultured Nitrospira sp.
GAGCTGCTGACGAGAAGGTCCAGCGCGTTGAAGACAGCGGGCATATCGCTGCGTCCACCCGGCCAGATCACATGTTCAGTTAACTTCAACGATTGAGTTAGTCGATGGAGCGAATCGCGATACTCGGCCGGCCCTGCTCCTACACACACGAACCGGAGGTGATTCCGTTTCTGCGTCAACAAGCTCGCCGCCTGCAGAAACGTGGGATGATCCTTCACTGGGTCCAGCCGTCCCACGATCCCGATCACCTCTTCATGGCCCTGGATGCCCCACTCGGATCGGACGTGACGACGTGCCTCAGGGTCGGGACAAAACCGCTGCGTGTCGATCCCGTTGGGAATCACGACGGTTTTTCCCCGGGGGTACCCTAGGGCGATATGATCGTTGCCTCCTGCTCGGGAATTCGCAATCACGACATCCGCGAAGCGCGAGAGGCGGAAGGTCATTTTGGAGATGACCCTCCTCAACCAATCAACCGTGCTGAGATCCACGTTCGAGGACCTGATACTCCACACGATCTTTGTGGAAGGGAACAAGAGCTTGAGGATCAGCGTCACAAGATCGACGAGGTAGCTATACAGGATCTCCGGACGTTCCTCCCGCATGAGCCGGGCGAGCTGGAGCAGGAAGGGCAACAGATCCCACCGCCCGCGCTTCTGCAGCGGTCGAATCCGAACCCCCGCTTCCAGCAGTTCCTGCTCCAGCGGTCCGCCGGAGTAGAACTGCGCCACGACGACCTTGTGCCCCCTGGCGTGCAGCCCCTTGGCCAGCACAACGAGTTGCCGCTGTGCGCCGCCGTACTTGAGATCGCGAGTGAGAAGCACCACTTTCATGGGTCGGCTCGATTGCTCGACGCGCTGAGGAATATGGGTCACGGTTTCTTGCAATTCTACGAGGCTCCTTTACAACGGACTTGCGGAATGCCATAGGGAACGGTCGTGACTCAGTCGAGAATAGGCTGCGCGCTGATCCGCGCATCAAGCGGTCCCTTCGTGCGACGATTCCCTTTCGTGAGCGCTTTCCCCCGATCGCCCGGTTCGGGCGGGACGCCGTATGTTTCTCTGTCCAAACGCCGCGCATAGTCTCCCATGGTCAGGACATCGAGCAGCCCTTTCTCCCGCAGGCGCCGCGCATGGGCGAAGACCGTTTCTAATCCCGAGAACATGGCGTCCGAGTCTGTCAGCAAGTCAAACGGATGAAACCACATGTGGTAGAGCCGGCCAGTCCTCACGGCCATGTCGATACTTCGCTTCGCTCGGAGCGCCTGACTCCCTCGTGGAAGAATCTTGCGGATGCCTTTCCGAGCCAGAAAGAAATGGCTTTCGGGAATGTTCCAGAGTCCCGGCAGAGTCTCTTCCGGTCGAACCGGCTCCATCGGAAGAGCCAAAACCTGTCTCAGCAAGTTCAACGGCTTCAGAGCAAGCCCATATACCTTGCCGACCGCCGGAGCATCCCCTCGATAGGCCGAGAGCCCCAGCCGTTTGAGCGTCTCCAGGTGGCCGACCCGGTTCCGAGGAAAGACGAAGCTGTTCAGCGTAATCCCCTTAGAGGCCGCGGCTTCCATGGCTGCCTTGATGTCGGCCTCAGCGCTGGAGACGCTACATCCAGGATCTCCAAAGAGAATGTGCGCGAACGAGTGGGACCCGATTTCGTGGCGGACCTTGGCCGCGCGGATCCACTCCAGGATATCGGGGCCGTACCAGCCAGGGGCGAGAGACACGTTCGTACAGGGGTCGCAGCTATACCAGTCACGAGGGTACCAGGAGTACTGGGCGTGGGGCATGGTCTCAGCGTGCGCATGTCCTTTACAATCCCGGGCACAGCCGTCCAACATGAGATGCCCGACCATTGCCCAGGTAGCCGGCATCTCGTACTGATCCAGGAGGGCGAGAAAACGCTTGATCTCCTGCCGCTCCGCTAACGACTCAGCGCCGAGAACCTCGACCGGGATTTTGTCGAAACGCCCCCAGGATAGTTCCAGATCGAGACTCAGTACCATTGTGCCACGGGTAGACTCGGCCATAAGTTCTCCTTTTTTCATGAGCGCCTGCTTGTATCTTCCTTCTCAAAGACGAGTTCGTTACAGCCGAGTTCACCGCTGCAGGTCTTAGGGTCACTGGCCTGTACACCCTCCTCGATAGCCCTCGCACCGGCTGTCTTCGATGCGCGCGAGTACCCATCCGCGCACATTCCCCTCCGGCAGGTATGGGTCACCAACTCGCCCCACATGCTCATGATCTTCTCGATGCTGAACCGTTCAACGACTTCCATCGCACCAGCCCCGAGGCGTTGCCGCTCCACCGGATTTGCCATCAAGCGATCCATGCCCTTGGCTAAGGCATTCACGTCGTCAGGTGGAATCAAGAGACCATCCACCCCGTCACGGACAATATCCCGTGGGCCGTTAGGACAATCCGTACTGATCACGGCAAGCTTACAGGCCATGGCTTCCATCAGCGCATTCGGGAACCCCTCAAACCGAGAAGAGAGCACAAACAGATCAGCCTGTCCGAGAATGTGACTCGGGCGTGCCACTTGTCCCGCTAACTGGACTCTATCTTGCAGACCCTTGGCAACGATCAGCGATTCCAGGTTTGAGCGCTCCTCGCCCTCCCCAAGGATGACCAG
>CAZGYZ010000363.1:0-2628 GCA_964530675.1 uncultured Nitrospira sp.
CGCGCATGATACGGCAGAAGAGTTCGGTCAGTGAGGGATCGAAGGCGGAGCCTGCTAGCTGTTCGATCTGTTGCAAGGCTTCGTTGTTGGAGAGAGAGGCTCGTTCTGATTTTGCAGCGGTCAGGTCGTCAAACACCTGGGCGATGCCGGCTATGCGAGCGAGCAAGGGCGTACGTTCTTCCTGTAAGCCGAAAGGGTAGCCTGTTCCGTCCCAACGCTCGTGATGGAGGGCGATAATCTGCACGGCGTCGGCTGATAATCCCATCGCTCGGCCCATCCGCGCGCCGAGGTCGGGATGATGGACCTGTGGGTCAGGTTCTGCCGTGAGCACATGACTGTTCGGGAGGCTGATTAAATCAAGATCGTGCACGAGTGCGCCGATTGCGAGCGACTGTTGCTCGGCGATCGGGAGATTGAGTCGGCTCCCAACAAGCGTTGCATAAAAACTGACGCGGCTTCCATGATTGAGTAGGTGGCGGTCCTTGGCCTCTAAAAGGTCGGAGATCAGGGGAACCAAGGGCGATGTCGTATCGCTCTGTGACTCGGTGGGCGATCCCGTACGGCTCATGGCTATGTAGCGGTCGGCGAGGGCCTGCCAAGATTCGGTGCAAGCCGGCTCTGGACCCCAGAGCGTTGTCGAGTCGGTCAGGATCGGGCGTAGCCGATCGAGCCGCATTTTCTTTTGAGCGGTTTGCAACGATATCGTCAGTAATTCCGGGGCATTAAACGGTTTCAGGAGGAAACCGGCTGCGCCGTTGCGAATGCAATCCATTGCCGACTGAAGACTGCCATAGGCCGTGACCATGATGACTTCAGTCGCGGCATGCGCGTGCTTGATGTCGTGCAGGAGATCCGATCCGGAGCAATCGGGTAATTTCATGTCCAGCGTAACGAGATCGACGCCGCGATCGTCGAGGATGGCTAAGGCTGCGCGCGCATTTTCCGCAGTGAGAATGTGGAAGTCTTGCCTCAGGATCTGCGTGAGGGCCGCGCGGGGCGCTGCCTCATCGTCGATGATCAGGACGGTCGGTTTATGGTCGGTGATGTCTGGAATAAGTATCGAAGGCATAGTGCCATTTGTATCGCTATACCCGCTGACGGTCAAGGAAATCGCGCGAATAGGCTGATGAGTAGGCTGAAGGTTGATAGGCCGAAGGTTGAAGTAAAAAAATCGTGTGTCCGATTCGAACTCCGGCCTTCAGCCTATCCACCTTCAGTCTCGAATTGCGGACTAGGTTTCTGACTCTCAACTTGGGTATAATCCGCCGATCTCTTTATTACCGGAGGAGTACCCATGGCTGAAAAAGACGACAAGAAGCGTGCACTGGATCTGGCCCTGTCCCAAATTGAGAAGCAATACGGGAAGGGGGCGATTATGAAACTGGGAGGGGCCGATGCCCCGGTGGATATTCCTGCAATTTCGACCGGGTCCCTCGGACTCGATATTGCCCTCGGCGTTGGGGGGCTTCCCCGTGGCCGGGTGATCGAAGTCTTTGGTCCTGAGTCTTCGGGCAAGACGACGTTGACCCTGCACGTGATTGCGGAGGCGCAGAAGGCTGGTGGCACCGCTGCCTTCATCGATGCGGAGCATGCGTTGGATTTGGCTTATGCCAAGAAGCTGGGCGTCCAGGTGGATGATCTACTGGTGTCCCAGCCGGACACCGGCGAACAGGCATTGGAAATTGCCGAGACGCTCGTCCGGAGCGGGGCGATCGATGTCATTGTGGTGGACTCTGTCGCAGCGCTCGTGCCGAGAGCTGAAATTGAAGGTGAAATGGGCGATGCGCATATGGGCCTGCAAGCGAGACTTATGTCGCAAGCGCTTCGAAAGTTGACGGCGGCCATCTCCAAGTCGCAGACGACTTTGATCTTCATCAATCAGATTCGCATGAAGATCGGCGTGATGTTCGGTAACCCGGAGACCACTACCGGCGGCAACGCGCTCAAGTTCTATGCGTCCGTGCGGCTCGATATCCGGCGCATCGAGTCGATCAAGGAAGGGCAGGAGGTGACCGGCAGCCGTGTGCGTGTGAAGGTCGTCAAAAACAAGATGGCGCCGCCGTTCAAGCAAGCGGAGTTCGACATCATGTTCGCGCAGGGTATTTCAAAGACCGGTGAGTTGGTCGATCTTGGGGTCGAAAAGAAAGTGGTCGAGAAGTCCGGGGCCTGGTACTCCTATCAGGGCGAGCGGCTTGGGCAGGGACGTGATGCGGTGCGAGATTTTCTCTTCAGCAATCAGCCGTTGGCGCGTGAGATTGAAGGGAAGCTGCGCGATTTGGCCGCTCTGCCGGGTCATACGCCTGAAAAGCCCTCTGTCGCGCCGGTGAAAGACGAAAAGAAGACTGAGGAGAAACGCGAGGAGCGGCGGCCTCACAAGGTGGGAGCCTAAATAGGTCTATTTGGTTTGTTTTGTTTATTTGGTTTATCTGGTTAGATTTGTTCAACCAAAAAAACTAAACAGACCAGACAAACCCAATAACGGTCTTCCTAGACACGTGAGTAGGCGAGTTACAGACAAAGCGGTGCCATCTTCCGATCAGTGGTTGCAACTCGCGGTGCGTGCACTGGCTCGTAGCGATCGCACGACGGCCCAGGTCGAACGGTTGCTCGCGGCGAAGGGGGCCTCTC
>CAZGYZ010000364.1:0-2627 GCA_964530675.1 uncultured Nitrospira sp.
CGAACAGCGGAATAGATCTGCTCAATCTCGCCACTTGTCAACTCCCGCCATTCGCCTGCCTGGAGACCCCCCAGTACAACCGGCCCGACTGCCACCCTCACAAGCCGCAAGGCCGGATGCCCCACAGAGGCGGTCATGCGCCGGACCTGTCGGTTCATCCCCTCGCGCAACGTGATCTCCACCCAAGCCGTCGGCACGGTTTTGCGAAAACGGATGGGCACGGAGCGGTCAGGCAACTGCGGATGGTTCGCCAGTAAGCGTACTTCAGCAGGTCTGGTCTTCTTACCTCTCAGCACGACACCCGTTCTCAACTGCTCCAACGCCTCCTCGTTCGGGATGCGTTCGATCTGCACGAGATAGATTTTCGCCAGCTTATGCTGCGGGTCCGTGATGTGAGAGGCCAATCGTCCGTCCGACGTCAGAAGCAGGAGCCCTTCACTATCCAAATCGAGACGACCGGCTGCATAGACGCCAGGCAGATCGATATAGTCCGCCAAGGTCTTCCGCCCATCTGGATCGGTAAAACAGGGCAAGACCCCATAGGGTTTGTTGAAAGCAATCGTACGAAGGATCGACATCACCAAGAAGCCATAGCATCTAATTCCTTCGGAACAGGTTCACCCAGCCCATCTGGCTCATGACCGTTCGTGCCAAATCGCGCCGCTCGCCAAGCAATCGGCTACTATATCCAACCTCCTTTAACAGAACAATGCCGGACAACTCCGCCCTGCGCCAGTCTTATACCCAGACCAGCCTTGCTGAATGTATAGATGCAGGCATCCCCCTTCAGATGACACTTCCTACTTATAGATACAGTTTCATCCGGCTCTTCTCTTCGGCACTGTATGATAGACCCTACAGTGCCTGTGGCGGCATGCTTCAGTTCTCCTGCATACGCATGAGTGCCAAGTAACAATTGCCTTTCAATTCAATGAGAAATAAGCAATTATTTTCATGCACGTTTCCTGTTCATTGGGCATTGCGCTTGCTCCTCTACTCATTGTTCCGTTCACCATCATTGATAGGAGGCGACTATGAAGCAAATTTCGATTGACCGAATCAAGCCACTCCGGGCCCCCGCATTGGCTATATTATGTGCCGTGGCGGTGGTGGGATGCGTGAGCACGGAAACCCACACGAAAGCGCTAGCTGAGCTTGATGCCGCGAAGAAAACATCCGCTCAGCTGCAACAACAGTTAGCAGGGCTCAAACAAAACCTGGACCAGGAAGCGACTCAGAGAAAAGTAGCCGAACAGCAGGCGGTCTCATTGGCCAAAGAGCGTGAAGCGCTCGCGGCGCGATCGAGCGAGTTGCAATCACGCCTGGACGGCATCGAGAAGGAGAAAGGACAACTGAACAGCGAGCTGGGCAATGTCCGCGCTCAAATCACTGATCTTGAACAAAAGCTCACGAGCGGGAATGCCTCATCGCAGGAAGAAATCACCAGGCTCCAGAAACAGGCTGCTGAGCTGACGGACAACGCCTCTCGTATCGCGAAAGAGCGTGAGCAACTACAGCAGGAGCAATCACAACTTGCCGCAACGTTGGAGCAGGAACGGCTGGCAAAACTGGCAAAAGAAGAAGAGATCAACCGCCTGACTCGCACACAGGAAGAGCTGTCCAAGTCGCTGCAAGACGAGATCTCCAAGGGCAATATCACCATTCAGCAGGTACGCGACCACCTGACGATCAACATGGTGGACCGCGTCTTGTTCGATTCCGGACAGGCCCAGGTAAAACCGGCCGGTGTGAAAGTCTTGAAACCGGTCAGTGACGTCCTCAACAAGATCTCAGACAAACAGATTCGGATCGAAGGCCACACCGATAACTTGAACATCAGCCCGAAGTTACAAGATCGCTTCAAGACAAACTGGGAACTCTCAACGGCGCGTGCCACGACCGTGGTGCGCTACCTGATCGATCAGGGCGGCGTGGACCGCCAGCACCTCTCCGCAGTCGGCTATGCCGATACCCACCCCCTCGCCTCGAACGAGACAGAACAGGGCAGGGCTTCAAACCGGCGGATCGAGATCGTGCTGTACCCGAAAGACCTCAAACGCATTGCCGGCCAACTGGAGAACACCACCTCAGGAACAAAATAGTCATCCATCCTCCGGAGGTGCTCACCCCAGGTGGGCACCTCCCCATCAACCAAGCCCTTCCCCCACTTCCCTGCTTCGGTTATGATGCATCATGTGATCGGTCTTCAAGATCACTGCGCAGAAGCCGACAAACTCATTCAGACCATGGAGAAAGAACCGGCCTGGTCCGCCCACTTGAAATACCGCGTCCTATCAGGAGATCCTCATGCGCTGGGAAGGACAACGAGAAAGCGACAATGTCGAAGACCGTCGAGGCATGGGACCAGCCAGAGTGGGAGGCGTGGGAGGACTGGGACTCGGCGGCATCGTGCTGGTACTCGCCGTCAGCTATTTCACCGGCATCAATCCCGTGACCCTCCTCAACATGCTCAATGGCGTGCAGGAAATTACCGACTCATCCACACCCTCCGAATCTGCCGAACCCGCACCGATCGGAGCCCCCAGCGACCAACTCGGAAAATTTGCCTCGGTCGTCCTCGCCGATACAGAAACCACCTGGAGGCAACTCCTTGGGCCGCAGTATGA
>CAZGYZ010000365.1:0-2623 GCA_964530675.1 uncultured Nitrospira sp.
GCGCGGCGCTCGGTCACGATGGGCGCAAAGTCTGAGTAAATGTTGTCCTTGGCTCGCTGAACGAACACCCGTTCTCGCAAGCCTGGATAGTTCTTCCAGAAATGATATAGCGCGGCGATCTCCACCACCGGCACGCCACCATGCAGGTGCGCGCGCACATCATGAGGCTCAGGCGGTGGAGCATTGTCCACATAGCGCCGGATGTTGCAGTTGAAATCTTCGGCAGCGATCTCGCTGACCGGTACGAGTCTGGCGTAGCCTTCGACGTTCTTCCGCTCACGATAGACGTGAACCATTTTCGAGATGTCCTCTGGACGAAGGAAGTTCTGTGCCTTGCCCTCGAGGTATTCCCGGTCGGCGTTGATGAAGAAGACATGCTTTCGTGCGGCAGCGTCTTTCTTATTCATCACCAGCACGCAAGCCGGAATACCCGTACCGTAGAATAGCCCAGCCGGCAGACCGATGACGGCCTCCAGCCAACCGCGCTCGATGAAATGTTTGCGCGCTTCCTTTTCCTCGCCGCCCCGGAACAGCACACCGTGCGGCATGATGGTGGCCATCTTTCCATCGGCCTTGAGCACGGCCAGCATGTGCTGGACGAACATGAGATCGGCTTTCTTACCCTTCTCCGGCATCCAGACGGCAAAGCGGCCTGGATATTCGATGTCCTTCTTGATGTAGTTCTGGCTGAAGGGCGGATTGGCAAGGACGCGGTCATAGCGCTTGAGTTCGTTGCTCTCGGCCTTATGCTGTGGTCGGCGGATGGTGTCTTCTTGCCGGATATCGGCGTCGGAAATGCCATGGAGGAGCATGTTCATTTTGCAGATGGACCAGGTAGTGCCGATACTCTCCTGACCAAAGAACGACACGTCCTTAGGGTTCCCGCCGCACTCACGGATATAATCGCGTGTCTGAATCAGCATGCCACCTGAGCCGCAGGTTGGGTCGTAAATACTCATGTGCGGTTGGGGATCGACGATTTCCACAAGTGTGCGCACCACATCCGCCGGCGTGTAGAACTCTCCAGCCTTCTTCCCTGCCGAGTCGGCGAAGAATTTGATGAGGTATTCATAGGCTGCGCCGAGCAAGTCGGGGAACTCGAAGTTCTCGTCGCGGAGCGGAATCTTCTCGAAGTTCTGGACGAAGTTGGCGAGGGTGTCGTCGTCGAGCGTGCGCTGGCCGATCTTCCGGTTGAAATTAATGTGCTTGAGGACATCCTGGAGCGCGTCGGCGTTGGCGTCTTCTAGCGCTTCGAGGGCTTTGTTGAGGCCGCTTCCGACATTAGTTTTGAGATGGCGAATCTTCGACCAGTGCGCTCTCTCAGGAACGAAGAATGTGTATTTGTCCGGGTTGGCGAGCTGAGCGGAAATTTTTGCGTCCGACATGCCCTTCGCTTTTAACTCTTTCGCCAGGTGCTCTCGCTCCTGATCGAAAAGATCGCTCATCCGTTTCAGGAAGAGCATGCCAAAGATATATTCCTTGTATTCAGACGCATCCATGTTCCCGCGCAGGTCGTCGCACGCGCGGAACAGGAGACTGGAGAGCTGGCTGAGGGTGAGTTTGGTCATGTCGGAAAAGAATCACTAAAAGACAATTAGCCGCAGCAGAATACCTCTTTCCCCTAGAAGAAATCACCCTTCCCCACAGGAATGCCTTTGGGCTGCGCGAATATGACCGACAGAGCGAAGTATTTGCCCTGGCTGAAACCCTTTCCCCCATTCAGGTGACCGAGTGCGCTCCGCGACATTCGCCGTAGCGGCGGGGGCCCCACCCGGCGTCCGGAGAAGGAAAGCTGGAACTGACCGAAGAATCACGGTTGGCACAACCGTGACTGAGAGAACTCCAGAAGGCTTCCGCTCGGACCGCCGTGGAAGGGGTGCCACGAGAGGCGACGGAGCGCGGCGCACTCGCTCACCTGTTCCCTGTTCTGGGAGGTCTGGGAGCGAGGCACGAAGGCATCTCAGAAAACGTGAAGGAGCAGGTGAAGGGGAACAGGGTGAGACGAGCGGGGGAAAACGGGAATGACGCGACGGGGGATTGCCCCGGCCATCGAGCCAAATGAACTAGTACGCTCTTCAAGATGGCTGCGGCTCTGTGGGATCGGTGGATTTGGATCGGGCCTGCAGCGCGATCGGTTCAGTCTCGGGTGTGATACGCCCGACATCGAGAAGGATGGCGACCAGCATGTCGCTCAAGACGTTCACGCCAGAGCGGGCCCGGGCGATGATCCAATCCACGGTCATGATGAGCGGAATAGCCGCACCGATGACGTGAGGCGGCAAGCCGGCAGCTGAAAGGACGAGCGGCAGCACGATCATCCCAGCCTCCGGAATGCCGGCGACACCGGCCCCCGCGATCATCGATGCGGCGACGATCAACAACTGACTGCCCATCGGCAGGTCGAAGCCCAGCGCTTGGGCAAGGAAGAGCGCGGCCATCGCTTCATAGAGCGTGATGCCGTCATTGTTGAGGTTGGTGCCGACACAGGCGGCGAGGCGTGCCGATTGAGGCGAGACCTGCATGCGATCAAGGCATCGGAGAGTAACCGGCACGGCAGCGAGGCTGCTATTGCACGACACGGCGGTCATGATCGCGTCGGCCCCCTGTCCGATGTAGACCTTCG
>CAZGYZ010000366.1:0-2623 GCA_964530675.1 uncultured Nitrospira sp.
GGCGATTTTCCGCAAGGTCAAGGTTGGCGGCCACGTCACTGAAGTGTTAGCGGCCTTAAAGGCGTAACCTCCAGTAGAAGAAGACCGGTATTAGGTTTATTTGGTTTGTCTCGTTTGTTTGGTTAAACAAGACCAACCAGATGAACAAAATAAATAATGGTTTTTCCACAGCCTGCTAGGTGGCTGTGCGGCCTATGAGTGTTCTCTTCCGCAGAGCCGGTCTTTTCACTATTCTCCTCTTTTGGACTGCGACCACCATCCTCTCCGCTGAGGAGAAGATTCCAGGCACTCTGACGGTTCACGACAGTCTTACCTCTCCTAACCAACCAGCCACTATTGAAGCGACGCTCACAGGGAAGAGCCTCCGGACGGAGATCCCACTGGGAGGAGAACCCGTCGAGCTTCTCATCGCCAGCAATGTCGTGGCTACCGCGATGACCGGTGGCGACGGGCGGGCTTTTTTGTCCTATACCCTGAAGGCCAAAGGATCGGCTCCATTTACCGTACGCGTCGGAACTACTTCGAGAGTTGCCGTGGTTGAAGCTGGCGCAAATTTGGCCGTATGGGAGCGCCGCACTCCGATCATAGCGGTGGAAATGGCATCACTCATGGAAACTCCGATTGCACAGGGGCCGACTGTGACCTTGCCTGGGAAGGATGCGGAGGGCAGACAGCCGATGCCCGACGCCGCGAACGAACTCGGCAAGCTCACGCAGTTCTACTACAACGTGCTCTATGTGGTGATGGAAGACAAGGCGGTGGGCACCAACGATCTGGTAAATGCACAAGCCAGACAATGGCTTTCGGATCACAAGTTTCCAGTCGGGCACATCCTCGTGTTGTCGCCTGATCCAGCGGCGTTTGGGACGAAACTTGATGAATTGCATGCTGCCGGGTGGAAGACGCTCAAAATAGGTGTAGGGCGCACGAAGGCCTTTGCCGAAGCCTTTCTGCAGCGGCGCCTCGACGCCGTGATGGTGCCAGAACCGGCCAAGGGCGAGGTGCCGCGGAAGGCGAAGGTGGCGAAGGAGTGGAAGGATGTGCGGAAGAAGATGTAGCGGGCGACCGGTTGCCCTTCTTGCTCGCGCAACGCGCGGCCTCAGAAGGCCCTCGTTGGACGCGCGCAGTAAAGGGCAATCCGGTCACCCGCTTTTCCTGGTGCTTTCCGCTCTGGGTGGAGGAAGAAAGTAAAAGGCGAAAAAATAAGATAGTGCGACGGCTGGGTGCTCCTCACTGCTCCCAGAGTGCGCACGGTGAAACGGTGCTCCCTCGATGGGCGCAGTGAGGAGCATCCCAGCCATCCACCTCCTTCCACTAGAGGATAGAGGGATGAGAGAAGATGAAGAGCCGACCTTCGCTGCTCGTGGAACGCGCACGATGAAACAGTGCTCGTTCGACACGCGCAGTGGAGGATCTACTTGGCCGCCCGCTTGTCGGGATGCTTTCCGCTCTGGGTGGAGGAAGAAAGTAGAAGACGAAAGAGGCCGTAGATGCCGCGATAAACCGCTGGATTGGTAGTTAAGAATTGAATGCAAAGTGGCTAACAGAGCTTCGACAAGAAACCCTAAGGCGTGTTATATGGATAGAAAACTAGAACTCCGCATCTTTGGCGGATCAGTCTAATTATAGTTAGGTTACGCATCCGAACGTCGGCATGGAGTGTGAGATGCCCGGGGCGGGATTCAAGATAGCTGACGCCTACCGCTTTGCTTCGGCGCATGGACTTGAGGCGGAGAGCCTCGAGATCCAAGCGATGCGCGTCGATCCGAGAATAAAGAGGGCGCACGTTCCGCGAAAGGGTGCGTTCGTCGAACTCTTCGAGGGCCGAGAGCAAATCGGCGCGTTCGCGGAGCTTTACTGGCCAGGTCTGGCAACTCTACCAGGCCAACGGCGCCGGCAGCAGTATCTTGACCTCAAGAATCAGAACGACGAGCTTCTTCGTGGGGGAGTTCCTGACGAAGATCTGATCGAAGAAGGTCCAGTCTTAGCTGATGACGATACACCGACGGACGCGGATTTTTCCGCTTTTGCCATGGAGGCGCAGCTTCGAGACTTCATCATTGAGAACATCTCGCAGATCCCAATCGGCGGACATCGTGTGCGTTTGTACGTTGACGGGTCCGGCCGGGGCGGAAGAGAGTACCCAACCGGCGTTGGCCCAATCGACATTCTCGCAATAGACGACGAGGGAAACTTCCTTGTTTTCGAGCTCAAACTCGACCGAGGCCCGGACCGAGCGCTTGGGCAATTGGCACGGTATATGGGTTGGGTCAAGACTCACCTCGCCGGAGATCGAGAGGTCCGTGGGGCTGTCGTAGCGCGTTCCATCGACGAACGACTTAGGTACGCAGCCTGCGTCGTGCCAAACGTCGCACTGCTTGAGTATGAGATGCAATTTAGTGTTCGGGAAGTGGACCCGATCGTGGCTCAGTCTAACAATACGCTGCAGCCGACGGCCAGCGAGTCGGCGGCACCAGGCACGCTACCAAAATCCGGCCACGGCTGAGCGCTTGGGAGCACCAAAAGGTTCCAGGAACCATTGATTAGTTCAAGCATTAAGGTTCTCCAGAATGACTCCTCCCCGCAACATTGTCCGCGTCGACCACGAGGCAAGCCGAACCCA
>CAZGYZ010000367.1:0-2622 GCA_964530675.1 uncultured Nitrospira sp.
ACCATTGCGGGAAATCCCTTCCGGTTCTTGAGAGCCTGCCAGTAACCCAGCATGACGTCGGCACTTTCCGCTACGAATTCTCCAACCTCTCCGGTCTCACCTCTCACCCCTCTTCATTGAAAACCCAAAGTTTCTGTTTTCTCGACACCCGTATAGTGTCTCCGATGACATTCTCCTGTTCAGCTTTCTTGAAGCACGCCGACAAGATTGTCTTGGCCTATCCCTGCATGACATTGCACAAAAGGAATGCTACCATCACACATGGTTGAAGGGGTGGTCATGGGCAACCGAGTGACCGACAGGTTGATCATCGCTGAGGTCAAGCTATGAGCGGCAAGATTCAGATTATGGTGCCGAAAGATCGGATTGCAGCCTTCTGCCAAAAATGGAAGATTACCGAGCTAGCCCTGTTCGGTTCAGTGCTTCGAGAGGACTTCCGTCCGGACAGCGATGTAGATGTGCTGGTGACATTCAGCCCAGATTCAGATTGGGGGGTTGAACATTTGCTGGATATGAAGGAGGAGTTGGAGACGTTGTTTGGACGAACGGTTGATCTGGTTGAGAAACGATTGGTGGAGGAAAGCCGTAACTATATCCGGCGCAAACACATCCTCTCCCACATGGAAGCCGTGTATGCAGCGTGACGACTCGCTCCTGCTCGATATGCTTCAGGCTGCGAAGCAAATACGGGAGTACACAAGTGGACTGCAAGAGCCGGACTTTCTCAACAGCCGCCGGGATCAGGATGCCGTGCTGCTTCAGTGTACTGTGCTTGGTGAAATGGCCAAGCGTGTCTCTCCTGAATTCCGAAGCGCTCATCCTGAGATCCCTTGGAGGAAAATCATGGGCTTCCGGAATGTTGTGGTCCATGACTATTTTCAGATTGATGTTCATCGGGCATGGAAGATCGCAAGCCATGACATCCCTGAGTTGATCAAAGCTCTGGAGCCGCTCGTCCCGCCCGATTCCTCACCGTAGCGCCATCCGGCTCTTTTTCAATTCTTGGCATGGCATAGTCTCGGTTGGTCTTCGCGCCCCCGGTACCCTCCGCTCCTGCCAGCCTCCCTGCGACAACAGAAAATTTGAATGCCCCGTTTTCCTGTTCGGGCCAAAGGCTGAACGTTGAAGGTCTTGATTCGGAGTTCCGAAAACCTCGAACTTCTGACCTCGAACCGTCGTCCATCCCACGCCTCCTCCCTGTTCATCCAAAACACATAGCTTCAAACCATCTGGTTGATTTCGTTTGTTTGGTTCATTTAGTTAGTTCGTTCAACTGGAAAACCAACCAAGCCCAATAGCCAAATAGACCACCCTCCTTTCCTCGTTTGACTTGTGGCCACAATGAGTCTATTATGTAGCCACATTTCGTTGAGGAGGAGGGGGTATGCCACAGGTCGGCGTCCGTGAACTCAAAGATCGATTGAGCGGCTACTTAAAGCGGGTCCAGGGCGGCGAGGAAATCGTCGTGACAGAGCGAGGCCGGTCTGTGGCGCGGATAGTTCCTGTCGAAACTTCGAGCCTTAAGCGGGCTCTTGAGCCAATGCTTCGTGAAGGAGCAGTGCGCTGGAGCGGAGGTAAGCCTCGTGGAGCGAGCCGGCGGCCGGTGATCCGTGGGCGAACTCTGGCTGACATGGTGATGGAAGATCGTCGATGATGCTGTATTTGGATACGAGCGCGTTGGTGAAGCTCTATGTAGATGAGCCGCTGTCTCAGGAAGTTTCGGCTGCCGTGGATGAGGTGGAAGCTGTCGCCACTTCCCTGCTTGCCTACGCTGAAGCTCGGGCGGCGTTCGCACGAGCGCGCCGGGAGGCGCGGTTCTCTCCTCACGCGTATCGTCACATCGTCGATGCGTTTGAAGCGGATTGGCCCCGCTATATTACCGTCGAGGCTACGGATCGGATTGTGAAACATGCCGGTGATTTAGCCGCATCGCGTGCATTGCGTGGTTATGATGCACTGCATTTAGCGTCGGCATTGAGCTTGCGTGAGCGTGTCTCTTCATCGGTGATGTTTTTGGCGTTTGATCGGGAGTTGAGTGTCGCGGCGAAGCGGGAAGCGCTTCGCATTCATCCTCTCGGAAAGTGATAGGCCACCTCGAACAGAGCGCGCCATCAAGGAAATTCACCCCGATTCCTGAGATGTCTGTCAATCACTCCGCCTGCCGTCGATGTCTTCCTCCAGGGCTTCTCCTAACTCTTTCGTTCTCGCCTCTCGTCCCACTTTATCCAAACTCCACAACTTCACGCGGACTGGTCTGTCTGGTCTATTCGGCCTCTCACGTCTATCTGGTTCGTCTGGTCCGTCTGGTTGCATGAATATGAAAATGGGACATGGAGGAGGCAACTAATACCCAGGCTGCTATTCTGATCGATCTCAGCGGCGGCGGATTGACTGAATGGTATTGGCGGGAATTAGGCTCGGCTGGTTTCGAGGCGATCCATGCGGGCTTTTAGGACAGAGATGTCCGTATTTCTTTGAATTCGTCACGAGTTTCCACGCGGTGTTCTTGCAGCTCATGCCGAACGGTGGCGTGACCTTCTGCAATCTCGCGGATGTCGCGTTTGAGTGCTTCGGCCACCACGCCAAAATGACGTTTGATCTCTTCCATCTGCTCGGTGTTCA
>CAZGYZ010000368.1:0-2620 GCA_964530675.1 uncultured Nitrospira sp.
CGATCCTCACCGGCGGCCAGGTGATCTCGGAAGACATCGGCATCAAGCTGGAAAACGTGAAACTCACGGACCTCGGCCGCGCCAAGCGCGTCACGGTCGACAAGGACAACACCACGATCGTGGAAGGCTTTGGCGATCCGAAGAAGATCGAAGGCCGCGTGAAGCAGATCAAGGCACAGATCGATGAGACGACCTCCGACTACGATCGGGAGAAGCTCCAAGAGCGCCTCGCGAAGCTCGTCGGCGGTGTGGCCGTCATCAACGTCGGCGCCGCAACCGAAACCGAAATGAAGGAAAAGAAGGCGCGCGTCGAAGACGCGTTGCACGCCACCAAGGCGGCCGTCGAGGAAGGGGTTGTTCCTGGAGGCGGAACGGCATATCTCCGTTGCATCGGTGCGTTGGATTCGCTCAAGCTGGCGGCGGAACAACAGGTCGGTGTGAATATCATTCGCCGTGCGCTCGAAGAACCGATTCGTCAAATTGCGTTCAATGCTGGGATGGAAGGCTCCGTCATCGTTGAGAAAGTGCGTAACGACAAGAATCCCAGCGGCGGCTACAACGCTGCAACCGAGGAATATGTAGACATGATCAAGGCCGGTATCATTGATCCGACCAAGGTATCTCGTTGCGCGTTGCAAAACGCCGCGAGCGTGGCGGGATTGATGCTCACGACCGAGGTGATGATCACTGAACTGCCGGAAGAGAAGAAAGAACAGGCCGGTGGTGGCGGTGGTGGACACAACCACGGCATGGAAGGCATGTACTGAGAAGAAGATAAAGAGCTAATGGCGCATAGCTGATAGCTCGGAGTAAGAAGTGAAGGGCTCGGCGGATCGTCCGCCGGGCCCTTCGTGTTTCTTGGCTCCAATCTCCGTTACAATGAGCATCTGTTTGAGTGAGCCCGAGGGATGTCCCGTGATCGTCGAAGTCGAATCAAATGAGAATTGCGACGCAAGTGTGTTTGCACGGTTCAAAGAGATCCGTCCCGCTCGACCGGTTCAACAAGTAAAGCTCTACGATCGAAATCCTGCGGGAGAATGGTATTGGGTCACAGGCTGGAGCGACAATCCAACGATCCCTGCATGCCAGGCCTATGCTCAGTTGGTGGAAGACTCCGGCGCGGGACTGACGCATCTGGTCTATGGGGGGCTCTACGGCATGAGGTTCCGACCGATCCACGTCGAAGAACCTTGGAGTCTGGAGAGCCAACACCAATGGGGAGATACCTACCTGTCGCTCGCCAGCGAGCGTGACCTGCGCTACGCAGACTAGCTCCCTGCCGGCTACACCATCAAGCATTTTCTGAGGGAATGTTTCGGGCCGTTGGGAGTGACGGGTGGAATGACCCCTCTGCAGATTCCTTGCGCCAGAAGCAGTGGAGGGGATGAGGCCTGATGATCTTCTGTGCTCGCGCAACGCGCGCAGTGGAAGATCGATCAGCCCCCATCCCTGAAGAGATACCGCGTACGCATTGAGAGAGTATCTGTATCTGGGAGGATCGACCGGAACACCAGAATAAGTAGAATGGCCCTGGTTGTCGGCTTCACGACTCAGCATGGCCTGAAAAAACTACCGCATAATTCTCCTAATCACTTGCATGTTTTGGACTGGTGAGTTTTTATACAACATGCCCTCACGTGTCTGCGCCAACCTTTACGCCACGCTTCCAGCGGAGTTCCTATGCTTACAGCCATGCGTCGGCAGTTCGTTTTCCTGCTCCTTTGGGCCATTGTAATTCCAATCAGTTCTGGAGTGCTTGCGGAAACATCGGAGAGCTCACTCGACTTGTATGTGTTGGGTGTGTATGAGGGACATACTCATAAATATGGCAAGGTCACAGTCTTCGTCGCTCCTCAAGACCGCCCAATTGCTCTATTGCTGACGGCATACGAGTCTGTGGATTGGCAGATCGAACTTGAGCCTGGAGCCCAACTCGCAAAGGTCTTACTCAATGGATACCATGAGCAGATGGTTTCGGGGTTGCCTGCACATATTCCGATCCAGAGCAGTTCCTCTAAACAGGGTACCGGATACCTCTATGGGCACGACAATAGTTCCTGCTTCAAGCTGATCGCGAAAGCAGGCCAGTTCTATGGAATGCACCCTCGACAACACCTGTGCCAGTACAGAGGAACAGCCTTCGTCGTGGACCACAATGGAATCAGGCCGCTTCCCATCGAATGAAGTTCCCCCGCTCCCGCATATGGCATCCTCACCCCTACGAATCATGACCGCTTCTGCTGCAGTCGTCGATGCCTGACTCAAGCGCGACGGGCGCGATCCGAGGTTCGAAGTTCCGGGTTCGAATTTCCGAAAGCCTCGAACTT
The DNA here is from genome assembly GCA_964530675.1 of uncultured Nitrospira sp. Taxonomy (GTDB): domain Bacteria; phylum Nitrospirota; class Nitrospiria; order Nitrospirales; family Nitrospiraceae; genus Palsa-1315. Next base: position 2,328 of record CAZGYZ010000368.1, read on the forward strand.
CGGACCTCGAACCGTCGTCCATCCGACCCATCCCGCTTTTCCCGCCAGTCTCGCGAGTCGCGCAGGAATATCGAAATATGTTACACAAGGAACGAGCGTTCGGGCAGGGTTCCAACCAACTGCTATGAATGCGGGCTAGCCCGCATTATTCATGAGCACTTCTGCTGCAATCGCGGATTCGCTGCTACGACGAGCCTTCGGCGGGCAGGCTCGCCGTTCGCCCCCTCGACGTACTGTTTAAGTACGCCTCGGGGTCTCACGGCTCCGCGTGCTCGTCTCGCAACGCGACTGCG
>CAZGYZ010000369.1:0-2615 GCA_964530675.1 uncultured Nitrospira sp.
TGGCGGATATAGGACACGATCCGTTCCGTGCTGCACTCAGGCTTCAAGGGCCCACACATCTGGTAGTCCGTGTAGGGTTCAGGTCGCGCCAACTGATACAGCGACTCATCCATGAGAAAAATCGCGCTGTCGCGCCCCCCGCTGAGATCGAGGTAGTCGAACAGACTCGGAGCCCGTGGATAGCCCCGGTTGAACTCAAAGGTGTTCCAGGTAATGCCGTGTTTTTCGACCGGCATTCCCGTAATCAATGACGCCATCGTCGGCAGCCTCAGTGCAGGCTTCACAGCGGTGGCAGACCAGGTGACCGCCCCTTCCTTGATCAACCGGTTGAGGGTCGGCATCGTGCCGCCTTTCAAGGAACCTTGGCCGAACCCTTCGAGGACAAAGAGAATGACATGCTCGGTCGGAGCCATTAAGTCAGGGGCCGGGGCCGATCCAGCAGCAACCGCCCCGTCTCTCGGAAGGATCAGACAGAGGGAAAAAAGAGATAGGGCCAGTATCCGAATCGACCACCTACGATCAAGGCTAAATAACCTGTGCACAGATCAGTTCTTTCTATTCTGTTCCAAGGGGGCTTCTACGCTATCATGGCGTTTTCCGCCAAGGCAAGCGAGTCAAGGCCTCGCCTACAAGACTCATCGGGATTCATGCGGATTGAACGGTTCCTGGCACAACGGCGGTGGCGGTGTTATGCTGATTCACAACTTCCTGACTGTCAGCAAATCGGCCCCTGGCGTACCCCAGAAGGTAAAGGCGATGCCACAGATCCTGCCTCAACATGCGATCGCCCAACCGACAGTCTTTCGAATCCCACCGCCGAGCCTACGCTTCTTCATCCTATTGGCCATCCTATCAATCTGGCCAGCACTGACTCTGGCAGAAGTCCGGGTTGTGACCGCTCAGGGTGAACATCGGATGGGAGACCGTGACACCAGAGAAGAAGCCATTCGCCTGGCCACCGAAACGGCCAAACGGAATGCCCTCGAACAGGTCGCTGTCTACCTTGAAAGCATCACCATCGTGGATGGACTAGATGTGACGAAAGACGAAATTCGAACCTATACCGCTGGGTTGGTCCTTGTTCTTGAACAAAAAACCAACACCACGCTCGATGAGAACACCGTCGTGATCAGAACGGATCTGGTGGCCCAGATCGATACGGAAGAAGTGCGCCAAGCTATCGCAGCCTTGCGGGAGAACGAGGATGCCCGGCGTCAACTCGTCGAGCTGCAACAGGAAAACGACCAACTACAACAGGATCTCGATGCAGCAAACCAGGCCTTGGCACAAGCCTCGACCTCAGAGCAAACACAGCAAGCAGCGCAGCAACGCCAAAACATCTTGAATCGGGTGCAATCGAACGCCATGGTCTCACAGGCCTGGACGGATTGGGTGCTCGTTTCGCCGGTTGTCTACTCCTCTTCTTCCTTGGTGGGGCTGGCCCAACTTCAGGCTCTCCTGAACGCCGCACAGGGTTTATACCCCACAAGCCCGCATGTCCACATGGCGCAACAAGTGATTACCACGAGACAACCGTCGGCGCCGCCACAACCGCCCTTTCCCCCAGTGCCGGGAATGAGGCAACCGACCATGCCACGCCATCAGATCACCCCGGCGCCGGGATCGCAGACTGCTCCACGAAGGTTGAACGAATTCACGTACAACACTCCGACGGCGCCACCGCACATCGACAATCAACCAGGCGTCATACATCACGCGCCTCCTTCGACGGAATCGAGGACGTTCACCGACGTCCGCCAGATGAATCCCTTCATGCAGCCACCGAATGCTGCTCCTCCCCAATCGGAACAGACTCTGATGCCCGGCTCACGATCAGCTCGATCTCTTCAGCAGTTTTTGCAGTCGCCGCAGGCAGCGGCTGGCGCTCCACCGGCTATGCAATCACCTATGCCAAGACAATTACCTCCAGCGATGAATCAGATCCGTCCGTCTCCCTTCCAGCAGGCGCCGCACATACCCCATCAGATCGCGCCAAGAGGATTTGGGGACGGCAGACACAACGGTGGGGGTGGTCGAGGAGGCGGGGGCAGCGGGCATGGTGGGAGCGGCGGACACAGGAGGTAACGCGTGAGAGGGAAAAGTCGTCAGCTCATTGTTGCGTTGATTGCTGTTGGCTGTTCAACCTTGCTGCCGCTGCATTCGTTTGCTGCGGATTCAGGCGATGTCCGAACCCATGCGGAGCAATCCTTCGATCAACTCAAGCAGCACACCGAACCAAAAGACTCTTCGAAAGCGTCGTCCGGGATGCGCCACACAGTTGAGGATCGCAACAGCTATTCAGGCGATCATTATTTGATCGGCAACGGCCAGGGGGACATGGCGAAAGGACAGATTATCTGCCAGCGGGTGTCGGAACTCTCTGCCCGCACCGACTTGGCCAAGCAGATTCGGATTCTGGTAAAAGAACACATGGTCGACCGAGTTCGCGAGCGGACAGGCCGAGAGGCGGAACAGGACATCGAACTCACCAGGGAGGAAATCGTTCAGGAATATCTCCAGGGCGTGAAGATCGTGGATCACCGGATCGACGAAGGCAGCAAAACTTGTAGCGCCACCGCCATCATGCCCAAGAACCAGATCCAGCCCAAGCCAGC
>CAZGYZ010000370.1:0-2604 GCA_964530675.1 uncultured Nitrospira sp.
TTAAACGGGGGAACTTCGCCTGCAAGTAGGGAATGTCGAACCCGCTGCCGAAGAACGTAATGAAGAGGTCTGTCTGTTCCAGTTCCGCATGCAATCGGTCCTCGGTTAACGTTTCTCCTCGGACCAGGCTCGTCATAGACCCATTGCGAAACAATCCAACCACAGTCACATGACCTTCCTGCGCCGACATCCCAGTCGTTTCAATGTCCAGATAGAGCGTACGAGGGCGAAATGTTTCGAAGAGGCGCCAGTGCTCCCGGCTTTTTAAGCAGGCGCCGAAGAACTGCGCGTCGCCTGTTTCCAGGCGAGATTGGGCGACGGTGAGGTCACGGTCATACCATTCTTTTCTGGCCGAGGAAATGCCGGGGAGGGTTGGAGCTCGGAGAAATGAAGCCCAATCCAGAATGCCTTCTTGCCACAGACGGCGCTCGGAACTTTGGCCGATACCTTTGAGAAGAACGAAGGATGACGAGAGCATATAGTCGTGGGATTGTAGCCTTGATTTCACTGAATAAACAAGCTAAAGTCCGCGTCCTGTGCGGGTTTTCGTCTGACGGCTGCCGGGAGGCGGCGAATGGAAGGCAATGGCTGATCTCTCCAACAAAATTCGCATCACCGTCGGATCCGTTCAGCTCGACGCGGAGCTCAAGTCGACAAAGACGGCGAAAGAAGTCTATGCCGCATTACCAGTTGAAAGCCCAGTCAACACATGGGGCGAAGAGTTCTATTTTAAATTGGCCGGGGTGAAGGACCATCGAGAGACGGCGACGAGTCAGGTCAAAGTCGGCGATATCGCCTTCTGGGGGGCCGGGCAAGTCCTGGCTATTTTCTTCGGACGTACACCGATGAGCATGGGGCAGGATCCGGTTCCGGCCGATCGTGTCAATGTTATCGGTCGCATTATCGGGGATGCGTCGGTGCTGCGGCGCGTGATGGACGCGTCGACCATTCGGATCACTAAGATCTAGCCATGCGATTGTCGAAAGAACGTATTCGCCATATCTCGGAGTCGATCACGGCCAGGCTGCAGCAGGAGGGGCAGGTGGCGATTGTCGGAGATCGCAAATCGTTCGTCGAGCAGATTGATCACGCCATTATCGAGGAGCTGTCGGTTGAGGACCGTCTGAACGCCGAAGTGCGGCAGCTGTTGAAAGCCTACGAGCAAGATATCGAGCGGGGACAGGTGGATTTTCAGCGGATGTTCACGATGGTGAAGACGAAGCTGGCGCGGGAGCGGGGCATCATTCTTTAAAAATGCTGCGGGAACCCCTTACACCTAACCTCTCACCCCTGACGAGTTTCAAATGTTGAGCGAAGATAAAATCAGCCATCTTTCCCACGTCATTCTTCAGGCGGTCAAGAAAAGCCCGCTGGTGACGGTACAGGCCGATGAGGGGCGTGTTTTGAAAGAAATTAAGCGGGTGCTCGCATCCGAGTTGGCACAAGAAGAAGACATCAATCAAAAGGTCAGAGCCAAACTCGCTTCCTATTCGCGTGGGATCGTCGAGGGCAGTGCGGAGTGGGAGGTGCTCTATCGGAAGGCATTCGAAGAGGAAACACGGAAACATGTGAAGGTATAACATGCCTATGGAACGTGATGGCGCGATGAAATATCTGTCTATGCTCGGAGCGATCTTCTTGTTCTTCGGAGCAACCGCCTGTTCCTTCACGAGCAAGGAGAGGCCGTTGGTTCCGCTGGCGCTTGAGTCCGGTGTGAAGCCGCAAGCGGTGACTTTGACTGAGCAGGGGACGCAGGCCTATCAAGCGAAGCAGTTTAGCGAGGCGAAAAACTATTTTTCCCAAGCGGTGGCCGAGGCGCCTCAATCGGGCCCCGCGCACTATAACTATGCCTTGGCCTTGAATGTTGTGGGAGATACGGAGCAGGCGCGCCAACAGTTCATGGAAGCGGCCAACCTGGCTCCGGGTGACAAGGTGATCTGGGATTCGCCAGCACTTCGTCCCTATGGCAACGTGGAGTCGCCAAAAAGGAAGCTCATTCCACCTGGGGCCGGCAGGCAGGGTCTGGGTGGCGGGACTGGTGGGCCGCGATACTAGGCCGAATGGTCAATGTTCAATTGAACATTCCGTACCAACACGAGATACGTTTCACGGGTTTCGAGCAGGTCAGATGGGAAAAGGAGATAGCTAATGGCAAAGGAACTTGAAGTCGGTGATAAGGCTCCCGCTCTGTCGCTTCCTGATCAATCGGGAGAGCCGGTCAGCCTGAAAGATTTTTCAGGTAAGCAGGTCGTGCTCTATTTTTACCCCAAAGACGATACCCCCGGCTGTACGACGGAATCCTGCGACTTTCGCGATGCCGCCACTCCGATCAAGAAGGCGGGCGCGGTTGTATTGGGCGTGAGTTTTGACGGCCAGGAATCCCATCAGAAATTCATCAAGAAATTTACCTTGCCGTTCACGTTGCTCAGCGACGAGGATAAGGTCGTCGCGAAGGCCTACGGGGTCTACAAAGAGAAAAGCATGTACGGTAAGAAATACTGGGGCATCGAGCGCAGTACGTTCGTAATCGACCAGACAGGTAAATTGAAGGCGATTTTCCGCAAGGTCAAGGTTGGCGGCCACGTCACTGAAGTGTTAGCGGCC